>JANYFP010000312.1 GCA_025362555.1 Verrucomicrobiota bacterium | reverse complement strand
CGCTGCATCAGCAGCGGGAGCCTTGGCGGCCTTTTCCTTAACGGGCTTGGCCTCGGCCGCAGGAGCGGCAGCAGCGGCGACAGCAACCTTCTTAGGTGCTTTTTCTTTTTTTGGAGCAGATTTCTCTTCGGACATGGAGATAAGATTTTAAGATTAGACTTCCTTCGCCTTGGTGACGCCAACGGTCTTGCGCGGGCCCTTGCGGGTACGGGCATTCGTGCTGGTACGCTGACCGCGAACGGGCAGGCTGCGGCGATGGCGGATGCCACGGTAGCAATTGATGGCCTGAAGGCGCTTCAGGTTACCGGCGATATCACGACGGAGATCGCCTTCCACGACCCACTTATTGTCAGTGATGATGTGGAGAATTTTATTGAGCTGCTCTTCGGTCAAGTCCGAGGCGCGCATGTTGGCATCAAGGCTGGCGGCAGCAATGATGAGGTCGGCCCGTGCTGGGCCAATGCCGTAGATGTACCGGAGAGAGTATCCGATCTTCTTTTTGGCGGGAAGTTCAACGCCGAGGAGACGAGGCATAGGAGGATAGGTTGAGGTGGAAGGTTATGTTTTGAAAAATGAAGGAGAAATTATTTAGCGGCTGGCCGGGGAATCGTGAGAATTTCCGGAGCGGATTCAGTAGTGAGCACCGTGTGCTCAAAATGAGCGGAAGGAGCGCCGTCAGTCGTGACGACCGTCCAACCATCAGTCAGGGTACGAACGTCGAAACGGCCAAGGTTCACCATGGGTTCGATGGCTAACGTCATGCCCGGTTTGATTTTCTCACCGGAGTTGCGCCGCCCGAAGTTCGGGATCTGAGGCTCTTCATGCATTTCGCGGCCGACCCCGTGGCCTACCATTTCGCGGACCACACTGAAACCATGGGACTCGACGAAGCTTTGTACTGCGTGCGAAATATCGCCGATGCGGTTTCCCGCGATCGCCTGTTTAATTCCGACGTAAAGGGCTTCCTCAGTAATTTTCAGTAATTCCGCAGTACGCGGGGCAATGATTCCAACCGGGACGGTCATGGCGTTGTCGCCAATATAGCCGTTGTATTCAACAACGACGTCGAGGGAGATAACATCACCATCGCGCAGGATGCGTTTGAGGGAGCCGATTCCGTGGACCACCTCTTCGTTAACCGAAAGGCAGGTGTAAGCAGGATAGCGGCGGGAGTGCAACTGGTAGCCGTGGCAGGCGCTGCGGGCGCCAAACGAGGCAATAAGATCGCGGCCGATTTGATCCAAGTCGTAGGTCGTAATACCGGGTCGAACCTGTTCCCTTAACCGCGCGAGTACCGTCGCGGCAATAGAACAGGATTCTCGCATCCGCTTAATGGCTTCCAAATTTTTAATCGGGATCATCAGGCGGCGGCGGAAATGGCTCCGAGAGGGAGCCCTTGTGTGCGGTAGTGGGTGATGACGGAATCTGCGGATTGCAGTGCGGCAACGAAGCAACCGGTGAGATTTTCACCGCGAGCTTCGAGCCACTCGTCAAACAGCAACGCTTGGAGCAACGTAGCCGGGAATCCCTCGAGAAGGAATCCCGCATCGGGTTTGCGCGCCCAAAACCATTTGCGCAGAAGCGCAACGTGGAGTTGGTCAACATTCTGCTGATTAGCAGAACGCGTGAGCGCCTGCTCGGCCTGTTGGCCGAGTGGCGAGCGTCGCGAAATCTCCTGTTGCACGAGAAATGCAGGAGAGACGTGCTCAATATTCAAAGAACGACCTTGATGAATCAAATCCGCAAAATGCGGACCGGACGTACCGAGGAGAATGATTTTGGCTTTCGCGGAGGCGAAAGCCGAAAGGGGACCGGATTGTTCAGCCCTCTTCACTGAAGTAAAGTATTAAAGAGCGAAAAAATCAGCCATTACGAATGGCCGAGATTCCGTCGAATCAGCCATGCCGTGATGCCAACCAAAAGGATGACAACCATCACAGCGGTCAGCTGCATGACAGATTTGTCACTGGCTGCCTCGCCCATCGCCACATTGGACGAAGTGCTACGGCCGCGGATACGTCCCTTTTTCAAGAAACCGTCATAATGCCGCTGAAGCAGGAAGGTCTCGATCTGACGCATGGTGTCCAAGATGACACCGACCGTGATCAACATACCCGTACCACCAAAGAAATAGGCGACGCGTGAAGGCACTTTCAACTCGAACAGCAAAACGTCAGGAATAATCGCGATAATCGTCAGGAAGATCGCACCGGCCAAAGTCAGGCGGGTCATGATGAAATCCAAAAACTTGGCAGTCGGCTCACCTGGGCGAACGCCAGGAATGTAACCACCATACTTCTTCAAATCATCGGCAATCTGAATCGGCTTGAACATAACCGAGACCCAGAAATAGCTGAAAAACAAAATGAGCGTCGTCATGCCGATATAATAAATCGGGTGGCCACGCAGCAGATCTCCCGCGAACTCGCGGAGAAATTTCACGTCCCATGCCGCACCAGCCATAGACATGAGCTGCTGGGGGAAAAGCAAAATGGCGCTCGCGAAAATCACTGGCATGACGCCGGAATAATTAACCTTGAGCGGCAAAAACGAACTCTGGCCACCGTAGACTTTTTGGCCAACGACGCGCTTCGCATACTGCACTGGGATTTTCCGCTGACCTTGCGTCACGGCGATAATTCCCATCGTCACAACGATGAAGAGCGTGAACATCATCGCGCCTTGCGGAAGGCCAAGCTTGGCGACACCGACCGGAGCAAAGAAAAGCTGGTAGGTCGAATAAGCCGCACCGGGAATGTCGGAAAGAATACCGATCGTGATGAGCAGTGAGACCCCGTTGCCGATACCGCGCTGGGTAATCTGCTCGCCGAGCCACATCAAAAGCATCGTGCCCGCGGTCATGAAAATCGTCGACTGAACGAGGAACCAAAACTTACTAACGATCACGATTTGACCGTAGTGATTGACGTCAAAACCGCTGAATAAACGGCCGGGATTCTCGAGGGACAGCAGCAGCATCACACCCTGAACCAAGCAGATCAGGACTGTGGCGTAGCGGGTGTACTGAGTGAGTTTTTGACGACCCACATCGCCCTCTTGCTGTAGCCGACTTAAGGCCGGAACAACTGCGGTCATCAATTGAAAGATGATCGAGGCGCTAATGTAGGGCATGATGCCCAACGCGCCAACGGAGCCTTTCAATAGTGCACCGCCGGTGAACATATTGTACAACCCCACGAGACCGCCACCCCCTGCGGCAGTCTGGTCGGCAAAGAAAGCCTGCAACGGCTTCGGATCAATGCCGGGAAGCGGGATATTCGCGCCCACGCGAGCGACGAATAGCAAACCGAGGGTATAAAGAATTCTCGAGCGAAGCTCTGGAATCTTCAGGGAGTTCGTGAAGGCAGAAAACATTTTGGGTTGCGAGTAACGAGATGACGAGAGAGGCAGGAGTTAATCCCCCTGCCCTAGCCCGCTCAAGCCGTGATGGCTTGACCGCCTGCTTTCTCGAGCTTGGCCTTGGCTGTACCGGTAAATTTCTGCGCGGTGATCTTAAGAGCGCGGCTAATTTCGCCATCGCCAAGAATCTTCAGAGTCTTGATGCCAGCGCGAACCAGGCCAGCCTTGGCGAGCACCTCGGCATTCACTTCGGTGATCGAAGCGTCGAGCCGGGCCAAATCGCCAACGTTAACGACCGCATAAGAGGTGCGAAATTCGTAATTATTGAAACCGCGGTGTGGCAGTTTGCGATAAAGGGGCATCTGGCCGCCTTCGAAGCCGGGGCGGATCGAGCTACCGGAACGGGCGCTCTGACCTTTGCCACCGCGGGTGGAAGTCTTGCCGTGGCCGCCGCCTTCGCCGCAACCGACACGCTTCTTGCGGTGCACTGCACCGGGGACATTAACGAGATTATGGAGACGCATTTTTCTATTTCCTGATTTTGTCGCCGTCTCTTCTGAAAAAGAGACGACTCGGATTTATATGATTAATTAGGCGCGAAGGGCCTTGAAGTCCTCCTCAAGGCGCAGCTTGCGCAGGCCGTTGAGGGTAGCATGGACGACAGCGATATGGTTCTTCGAACCCATCGACTTGGTGAGAACATTGTGGACACCGGCCGCTTCAAGGACAGCGCGAACGCCGCCGCCAGCGATCAGGCCCGTACCCGTGGAGGCTGGGCGAAGGAATACTTTGCCACCATCGTATTCACCGAGAACCTCGTGAGGAATCGTGGTACCCTTGAGCTTGACCGAAACCATGCGTTTCTTGGCCGACTCAGTGGATTTCTTGATGGCGTCTGGAACTTCGTTGGCTTTGCCGTAGCCGATCCCAACGTTGCCCTTGCCGTCGCCGACGACGGAGAGAGCAGAGAAGCTAAAGCGGCGGCCGCCCTTCACAACCTTGGCGCAACGGTTGATGAAAACGACTTTCTCGAACATACCCGGCTCAGCGGATTCTTTATTGTTCTGGCGTGGGCCGGAGGACGATCTGGTTGAATTGTAATTCATGGTCGGAGATTAAAACTGCAGACCACCCTCGCGGGCGGCGTCGGCGAAGGTTTTCACGCGACCGTGGAAGAGACGACCGTTGCGATCAAATACCACAGCAGTGATACCGGCGGCTTTGGCCTTGGCGGCAAAAGAAGTGCCCAGCGATTTTGCACCGGTGACATTGCCCTTCACGTTTGCTTTGCGCGTCTCGGGATCGAGCGTCGAAAGAAACACGAGGGTGGCGCCGGCATCGTCGTTGACGGCCTGAGCATAGATATGCTTGCCGGAGAACTTGACGCTGAGGCGTGGGCGAACGGCGGTACCGGTCACCTTTTTGCGGATGCGCCATTTGCGCTTCTGAAGGAGCTTGGCTTTGTAAATTGATTTCATGGGTGGTGGTGCGGTTAGGCGACGGTCTTGCCTTCCTTGCGGCGGACGCGCTCTGCGTGCTCGCCAACGATGCGCACGCCCTTGCCTTTATATGGCTCAGGCGGATAGTAAGCGCGGATTTCGGCGGTGACCTGACCGACGAGCTGCTTGTCGGCACCCTCGATCTTCAACTTGGTCTGATCGGTGACGGTAACTTTAATACCTTCTGGGATGTCGTGGAGAATGGGATGCGAATAGCCGAGAGCGAGATCGAGCTTATTGCCCTTAAGGATGGCTTTGAAGCCGACGCCCTGAATTTCGAGCTCTTTCAAGTAGCCGACGCTGACGCCCTTGACCATGCCAGCGATCACCGAACGAGCGGTGCCGAACATGGCGCGGGAGAAGCGAGTCTCATCAGAAGGCGAGACGACAACGGTGTTGTCTTTCTTCTCGATCTTCACGACGGACGCGAAAGTTTTTTGGACTTTACCCTTTGGGCCTTCGACGAGCACGGTGGTGCCTTTGATGTCGATTTTGACCTTCTCGGGAATTGGGACTGGTTGTTTGCCGATTCTGCTCATGGTGGTGTTTTTCCTTACCAAACGGTGCAGACGAGTTCGCCACCGAGCTTGTTGCGACGGGCGTCCTGGTCTTTCATGAGACCCTTGGACGTGGAGATGATTGAGATTCCGAGGCCATTGAGGACGCGGGGGATTTCGGAATATCCGGAATACATCCGGCGACCGGGAGTGGAAGAACGCTTGAGGCCGGTGATGACCGGAGCGCTGTCAACGTACTTCATCGTGACAACAACGGTCTTGTGACCGCGCTCATCGACGCCGTTCGTGACGTTGCGAATGAAACCTTCAGCCTTAAGAATATTGGCGAGGCTTTCCTTCATTTGCGAGTGCGGCATGGCGCATTCGGCGAGACCGGCCTTCGACGCATTGCGGAGGCGGGTTAAGAAATCACTGATTGGATCTGTCATGGATGGATGTTATTTTAGATTACCCGTCGGATCATATCCGACTTCCGGCGGGAAAGTGGTTACCAGGAGGACTTGGTGACGCCCGGGATCTTACCTGCAAGCGCGAGCTCGCGAAGGGTGATACGGGAGACACCGAAACGGCGATGGAAGCCGCGTGGACGTCCACTCAGCGAACAACGGTTACGGATGCGGACGCGAGAAGAATTGCGCGGAAGTTTCGCGAGCTTCTTCTGGGCGGCGAAAAATTCTTCGTCCGTGGTGGTCACGTTGGCGAGAATGGCCTTCAATTCAGCGCGCTTGACGGCGTGCTTTTCAGTGAGGCGAATACGCTTCTTGTTGCGTTCGATGGCGGAAGTTTTCGGCATGGCGCGGTAAGGTTAGGCGGCGGTGGTCTTGGCTGGCACGGGATCGATGCGACGGAACGGCATGCCCATCAGCTTCAAAAATTCGCGAGCTTCGTCATCGGTCTCAGCCGAGGTTACGAAAGTGATATCGAGGCCCATCGAGCGTTTGTTATTCTCAACCACGATCTCTGGGAAAATGGTGAAGTCCGTGATGCCGATGGTGTAGTTGCCTTGCCCATCGAGCTTGTTCGGAACTCCGCGGAAGTCGCGGATGGACGGCAGAGCGACTGCGAGGAGGCGCATGAAGAAGTGCCACATGTTTTCGCCGCGAAGCGTCACGTGACAACCTGTGATTTGGTTGGGCTTCAGCTTGAAGTTAGCGATCGCCTTCTTCGAACGGTTGAGCACGGGCTTTTGTCCGGCAATAAGCCCCATGTCGCGAGCTGTGTCAGCGATGATGGTCTTATCGGCTTCAGCACCGATACCGGTGTTGAGGACGATCTTCGAAAGCTTTGGCACCTGATGTACGTTCAGGTAGCCGCGGGAGGTCGTCAAGGCGGGTACTACCGTCTCGATATAATGTTTCTGCAGAGGTGTCAGTTGTTTGCTCATGAGTGCGACCGGGTTTCCGAGCCGGATGCGAGGTTGAGATGTTCGATTAAAAAGGGGGCGAGGAACACGGCAATGAAGCGTGTCCATCGGATTCAGCGTTAGGCAGTGGCAGCGGCGGGCTTCTTCGTGCGCTTCGATTGCTCGTAGCGCGTGAGGAGCATCAGGTTCGATACATGGACCGTACCTTCGCGCTCAGCGATTTTACCCTGGGGATTTTCCTGGGACTTCTTGAGGTGGCGCTTGATCATGGCGACGCCTTCAACGACGGCGCGATTCTTAGCAGCACGGATCTCAAGGACCTTGCCCTGTTTACCCTTGTGGGCACCGGCGATGACAACGACGGCGTCGTTGCGTTTGATGTGAAATTTCTGGGCCATGTTAGAGAACCTCCGGAGCGAGCGAGATGATCTTCATGTAATTTTTGGCGCGGAGCTCGCGAGCAACCGGGCCGAAAATGCGGGTACCTTTCGGGTTACCATCTTCGCCAATGATGACGACAGCGTTGGAATCGAAACGGAGATAGCTACCGTCAGCGCGGCGCAGGGCGGCCTTCGTCCGAACGATGACGGCCTTGACGACCTCACCTTTCTTGACGGTCGCACCGGTGGCGCTCTCTTTGATATTGATGGTGATGATATCACCAACGTGGGCGTAGCGGGAAGGATGTCCGATCTTGCCGATCATCGACGCGCGGCGCGCGCCAGTGTTATCAGCAATATCGAGAATTGAACGCATCTGGATCATGGTAGTATTTCCTTTTGCGAGGGTTAGGCTTTATTGGCCTTGGTGGTCTTGGTCGGCACTGCCTCGGCGACGTCCTTCTCGGTAACGGCAACGATATCAAGGCCAACGGAGGCCTCAACGACGCGGATCACGCGCCAGCGCTTCAGGCGACTGAGGGGACGGGTCTCCATAACCTCGATCTTATCGCCAACCTTGGTCTCGTTTTTCTCGTCGTGGACGTGAAGAACGGTCTTACGATTGATGACCTTGTGGTAAAGGGGATGGGGTGTCTTGTAAGGGACAGTGACCTTGACAGACTTGTCGCCCATTTTGGAGCTGACGAAACCAATCAGCGTCTTGCGGCGGTTGTTACGTACGGGAGTGGACATGGTAGTGAGCGGTTAGAGCGCCGAGCGAACTCAAGCGGCCTTCGGAGTGTTCTTCTGCTTGAGGATAGTCTCCAAGCGGGCGATGTCCTTGCGGTATTCGCGGAGCAAATGGGGCTTTTCAACCTGACCGGTGTTCTTGCGCAGGCGGAGTTGGAGGAGCTTTTCGCGGGTCTCGCGGAGCTGGGTGGTGATCTCGGCAGGTGCGAGTTCGCGGATTTCTTTGGAAGTCATGACGATCGTTTTTCTTTTAATTAGGCAGCAGCACCTTCGCGGACGATGAATCGGCAGCGGAATGGCAGTTTGGCGTCAGCAAGGCGGAAAGCCTCACGAGCGATATTGGCTGAGACACCAGCGAGCTCGAAGAGCACTGCGCCTGGCTTGATCACCGCGACGTAGAATTCAACTGGGCCCTTACCTTGACCCATACGCACTTCCTGCGGCTTCTTGGTCACTGGCTTGTGCGGGAAGATCCGAATCCAGAGCTTGCCCTTGCGCTTGAGATGGCGGGCGATGGTGACGCGCGCAGCCTCAATTTGCTGACCGGTCATTGGACCGCGGGAAAGGGATTGCAGGCCGAATTCACCGAAGGCGAGAGTGTTGCCGCGCTTGGCATTGCCAGCGCGAGAACCTTTCATCATCTTGCGGTATTTAGTACGTGCGGGTTGGAGAGCCATGGTATCAGTGGGCGTTAAGCTTTACGCTTGGGCCAGATAAATTTTTAGTTGGATTCGTCTTTTTTGCAGATCCAGCATTTGACACCGATCTTGCCCCAGACGGTCTGGGCTTCGGCGAAGCCGTAATCGATGTTCTCGCGCAAGGTTTGCAGCGGGATGCGGCCCTGACGCTGCCACTCACGGCGAGCGATATCGGCGCCACCGAGGCGACCGGAGCACTGGATCTTGATGCCGTCGATTCCGAGGGACATCGCGATCTGAATGGATTTCTTGATGGCGCGGCGGAAGGCAATGCGGCGCTCAAGTTGCAGCGCTACGTTTTCAGCCACGAGCTGTGCCTCGACTTCCGGCTTCTTGACCTCTTGAATATCGAGCAAGACTTCTTTGCCCGTCAATTTGGCGAGCTGAGCCTTCATGTTCTCGACCTCTTGGCCCTTCTTGCCGATGACGATGCCAGGGCGAGCGGTGAAGATTTTGACGCGCACGCGGTTGCCAGCGCGCTCAATGAAGATGCGTGGAACGGAGGCCTGCTTGAGTTTTTCCATCAGCGTGGTGCGGATGACTTGATCCTCGTGGAGCAGCTTGGCGAAATCCTTCTTGCGCGCGAACCAGCGTGACTGCCAGTTGCGGCGGACGGCAAGGCGGAAGCCTGTTGGGTTAGTCTTTTGTCCCATGGTAGGAGTTAGTTAGGTTTGCCGTCGGAAAGGATGATGCGCAGATGTGACATGCGCTTGACACGGGGTTTGGCCGAGCCTTTGGCACCAGCCTTGAAACGCTTCAAAACCGGACCGTTCTCGATGAGAGCGCGGTGCACGACCAATTGGTCGGCGGAGATGCTGTTGTTGTTCTCGGCGTTGGCCACGGCGCTCTTGAGCGTCTTGGCGAGGAGGCGGGCGGACTTGCGCGGAATGAGGGCGATAAAGTCCAGCGCCTCGGTGACGCTGCGGCCCTGGATGAGGCGCGCGACTTCGCGAACCTTCTTGGGCGACATGTGCGCGTTGCGGGTGAGTGCTTGAATTTCCATTGTGGTATTCCAGTTGGGCCGAGGCCTCAAATTTCCTTACGGGTCATGCCACCGTGCGACTTGAAGAGGCGCGTAGGGGCGAACTCACCGAGCTTGTGCCCGACCATGTTCTCCGTGATGTAAACAGCGATGTGGGCCTTACCATTATGAATGCTGATGGTGTGGCCAACGAACTCGGGCGTCACGGTTGAGCGGCGGCTCCAAGTCTGGATGGGTTTGCGGGTGCCCGTGATCTTGGCCGCCTTCTGGATTTTTTCCAGAAGGTGGTAATCAACGAAGTAACCTTTTTTGATCGAACGTGCCATGGTGAATTATTCTCCGGATGAGCGCGGGGTTATTTCTTGTTGCGCGGCGGACGACCGTTGGCGCGGACAAGAATGAAAGAGCTGGAAAGCTTGGTACGACGACGCGTTGGGAAACCCTTCGCGAGCTGGCCCCATGGCGACACAAGGTGCTGACGACCGCCGCCGCCCTTGGATTTGCCCTGACCGCCACCGTTCGGGTGGTCGACCGGATTCATGGCGACACCACGAACGCGAGGACGCTTACCGAGCCAACGATTGCGGCCGGCTTTGCCCAATTTGCGTTTGCTATGATCAGCATTCGAAACCTCGCCAATGGTGGCGCGGCATTTGGCGTTGATCAAACGGGTCTCACCTGAGGAGAGACGGATCTGAGCATAACCATTTTCCACAGTGACGAGCTCAGCAGAGGTGCCGGCGGCGCGTGCAATCTGTGCACCGCGACCTGGCATCAACTCGACAGAATTCAATTTTGTCGCCGGTGGAATCGAACCGACGAGGAACGAATTGCCGGGACGATAATCATTCGTGTCAGTGGTGAGCGCCGCGTAGACGGTGTCGCCCGCGTTCAGGCCCTGGGGGGCGAGAATGTAGCTCTTCGTTCCATCGGTATAAGCGAGCAGTGCAAGTAGGGCGCTACGATTTGGATCGTATTCGATCGCTTGGACCGTGGCCTTGATGTCGAGCTTGGTGCGCTTGAAATCGATGATGCGATAAAGCTGTTTATGGCCACCGCCGCGACGCCGCGACGTGATGCGACCATACGCATTGCGTCCGCCAGTCTTTGGCTTGGGCTCGACGAGCGAGCGCTCAGGACGTTTTTTGGAAATCTCGGCCGGACGATTCAACGTGGTGAACCGGAGCGACGGAGTGAGAGGACGGAAAGATTTGAGTGCCATGGTGGGTAATCTCCAGCGGGCTTAGGTTAGCTCGATTTTGTCGCCCTGTTTCAGGGTAACAATGGCGCGCTTGCTGTCGGAAGCTTTGATCGGCTGGCCACGACGGGACTTCTTTGGCTTGCCCTTCCGGTTAATGATGTTCACGCGAGTGACGGTGACTTTGAAAGTCTGTTCAACGGCCGCGCGCACAGTGTGCTTCGTAGCTGAGGTGAACACGTCAAACGTGTATTGGCCGTAGTTGGAAGAAAGCTTGTTAGATTTCTCCGTCAGACGGATGTGCTTTAAAATTTTATCAGCGTTGATCATGACTTGGCTCCGGTAGCGCGGACGATAATCTTCTCGATGGCCTTGGTGGAAACGACAATCCAGCTGTAGGTAACGAGGTCGAGCGTGTTGAGCTTCGACGCTTCCTGATACGTAACCCGCTTGAGATTGCTCGCAGAACGAATTGCGACGTCGGTGAACTGATCGTCGACAATGAGCACCTTGCCCTTCGGCGCGATGCGCGAGATGATTTGATTCATCATCTTCGTCTTTGCTTGGGATGGCGCGAAAGCTTCTATGACGCTAACGTCACCGGCGAGCGCGCGATCAAACAAAGCGCGGCTGAAAGCGAGCGCCTTCACCTTGCCGTTGATTTTCTTGGAATAGTCGCGTGGCTTTGGGCCGAATACGACACCACCGCCGCCCCACAAGGGAGAACGAATGGAACCGGCACGGGCGCGGCCAGTGCCCTTCTGGGCCCATGGCTTTTTACCGCCACCGCGAACTTCGCCGCGGGTTTTTGTGGAGTGCGTGCCAAGGCGAGCGTTCGCGCGATGAGCGACGACGACTTCCTTAACCGCCTGCGTACCTTTGCTGCCTTCGAACGTAGGAATATTGAAATCCCCTTCAGAGCTATTCGTGGCGTCGGATGTGAAAATTTTGAGCTTCATGTGGTGGCGTTCTCCGGTGCTTAGACTTTCTTGGCTTTCTTACCGGAGCGAACGATAACATCGTCGCCGTTCGCGCCAGGGATGGCACCCTTAACGAGGATAAGGTTCTTCTCGGCGATAATCTTGACGATCCGCAGATTCTGGACCGTGCGGAAATCACTGCCCATGTGACCGGGCATGCGTTGATTCTTCCAAACGCGACCGGGAGTCTGACGCATACCGACCGAACCGATACGGCGATGGAACATCGAACCGTGAGCGGCCGGACCGCCGGCAACGCGGAAGCGTTTCACGACGCCTTGGAAGCCTTTGCCCTTGGAAACGCCGATGACATCGACGATTTGACCTTCGGCGAAGATCGCAACGGTGAGGACGTCACCGAGCTTAACGGAAGAAACTTCCGTGAGACGGACTTCGTTCAATACCCGTGGGGTAATTTCGAGACCGGCCTTCTTGGCGTGGTTGGCTTCGCCCTTAGAGGCGCGAACGGCCTTCTTGGCACCGAAGCCGAGCTGCACGGCATTGTAGCCGTCAGACTCGATGGTCTTAATCTGGACAACCGGGCATGGGCCGGCTTCCACAACGGTAACCGGGACTAAGACGTTTTGAGCGTCGTAGACCTGGGTCATACCGATTTTCTTTCCTAATAGTGTAGCGATCATGGGCTAAGTGGTAGGTGGAACGATTAATTCCGTTTGTTTAGACCTACATTAACAAGGGCCGGGATTTACCGGCTTTTTGCTAAGATGGTTATGGGTGAAATTTCAAACGTTGATAGTGATATCGACGCCGGACGGGAGATTGAGTTTTTTGAGTTCATCAACGGTCTGAGCGGTTGGCTCGAGAATATCGATGAGGCGCTTGTGAGTGCGGGATTCGAACTGCTCCATCGACTTCTTATCGACGTGGGGGGAGCGATTGACCGAAAGCTTTACGATGTGAGTGGGCAAAGGAATCGGACCTGAGACCCGAGCGCCGGAGCGCTTGGCGGTTTCTACGATTTCCTGAGCTGACTGATCGATGACCCGATAGTCGTAGCCTTGGAGTTTGATGCGAATGCGTTGGCCTTTCATGGCAGTATAAAGAACGAAGGTTAAAAATCAGGTACGAGCTGGGCCCTTCGCATTGGTCTCGACAATCTTGGCGAGCTGCGAATTCGGGACCTGCGCAAAGTGAGAAGGAGTGATGGACGCGCTGGCGCGGCCCTTCGAAAGAGAACGAATGTCGGTCACGTAACCGAACAGCAATTCAAGCGGGACGTGGGCGGAAACAATACAGGCACCGGTCTTGTTTTCCATGCCCTGAATCTGACCGCGGCGACGATTAATGTCACCCATGAGGTCACCCTGATATTCTTCAGGAGTGGTGACTTCAACGCCCATGATGGGCTCAAGCATGATCGGACCGGCTTTCTTCATCGCATCCTTGAAGGCAAAAATACCAGCCATCTTGAACGCCATTTCAGAAGAGTCGACGTCGTGGAAGGAACCATCAACAATGCGGACAATAACGTCGACAACCGGGAAGCCAGCGACGACGCCGTTGTTGGCACCCTCAAGCAAGCCATCGGTCGAAGGTTTGATAAATTCTTTTGGAATCGATCCACCAACGGTCTCGTTAATGACCTCAACTCCTTTGCCCTTGGCATTGGGCTCCATCTTGATGACAACGTGGCCGTATTGGCCTTTGCCACCAGATTGACGGATGAACTTACCTTCACCATCGGCAGAGGCCGTGATGGTCTCGCGATAAGCGATCTGAGGTTTGCCAGAAGTCGCCTCGACCTTGAACTCGCGCTTCATGCGGTCGATGATGATCTCGAGGTGCAACTCACCCATGCCGGCGAGAATTGTCTGTCCTGTGTCTTGATCCGTCTTAACGCGGAGCGTTGGATCTTCAGCGACTAGACGCTGCAAAGCGATACCAAGTTTTTCCTGGTCGGCCTTCGAGTTTGGCTCGATCGACATCGAAATAACGGGCTCAGGGAAGGATGGTGGTTCCAGACGAATGTCAAAATCTTCGTCGCACAGCGTGTCGCCGGTGATGACTTCCTTTACTCCGACAACGGCGCAGATATCGCCGGCATAGGCGACTTCAATTTCCTCGCGCTCGATCGCGCGCATCAAGACGAGACGCGAAACGCGCTCGGTGCGGCGGGTGCGAGGATTATAGACGGCCATGCCGCGCGGCAACTGGCCAGTGTAAACGCGAACGAATACGAGACGGCCTACGAACGGATCATTCCAAAGCTTAAATGCGAGACCAGCCATTTTGGCTTTATCGCTGACTACTGCCTCGACCGGCTTGCCATCGCTATCCTGCCCTTGCATTGGGGGAACATCGATTGGGTTCGGGAGGTAGTTGACGACGCAATCCAAGAGACGTTGAACGCCTTTCTTCTTGAACGCTGAACCGGGAATAACACCCGTAAATTGAAGGGAGATCGTGGCTTTGCGGACGCCAAGCATCAACTCTTCGACAGTGATTTCCTGACCGTTGAGATACTTTTCCGCGATGACATCGTCGAAATCGCAAACGGCCTCGATCAACTTGTCGCGGTATTCCTTCGTCTGCGCGATCATGTCGGCAGGAATCGGCATTGTCTTTGGATTCATGCCCAATTGATCCTTCGGGTCTTCTTCGAAGGAATAAGCAAGGTTTTGAACCAAATCGATCAAACCAGAAAAATTCTCTTCCTTACCAATGGGCAAGAAGATCGGGTGGGCATTAGCTTTGAGCTTCTCGCGCATCTCGGAAACAGCACGGAAGAAATCGGCACCGGTGCGATCCATCTTATTGATGAAGGCGACGCGAGGGACCTTGTATTTATTAGCCTGACGCCAGACAGTCTCTGACTGGGGTTGCACACCGGCAACGGCGCAAAACACGGCCACAGCACCATCGAGCACGCGGAGGGAACGTTCTACCTCAGCGGTAAAATCAACGTGTCCGGGAGTGTCGATGATATTGATGCGTTGCTTAATCCCCTTCCATGGACCCCAAGAAGCATTCCAAGCGCAGGAAATGGCCGCAGCGGTAATCGTGATACCACGCTCGCGCTCCTGTTCCATCCAGTCGGTGACCGTGGTACCTTCGTGGACCTCGCCCATTTTATGGACGGCGCCAGAGTAAAAAAGAATACGCTCCGTCGTGGTCGTCTTGCCCGCATCAATGTGCGCAGCAATACCGATATTACGGGTCCACTCCAAAGGAAACGGACGGTCTTTTGAATTAACCGGCGAAACCTTGGCCTTGTCGGTAACGACAGTTATGGTGATGGGGGAAGAAACAGACATGCTCGTAATTCCTTACCAACGGAGATGGGCGAAGGCACGATTGGCTTGAGCCATCTTGTGCATTTCTTCCTTCTTCTTAACGACAGAACCAGTGTTGTTGTACGCGTCGATGATCTCGGCGGCGACAGCTTCGCGCATTGGCGTGCCCTTGCGGCCAGCAGCGGCGAGAACCATCCAGCGGAGAGCTAAGCTCTCTTGACGTTCAAAAGAGATTTCTACGGGAACTTGGTACGTCGCACCACCAACACGGCGGCTCTTAACTTCAAGTTTTGGACGGGCGTTTTCCATCGCGCCCATCAAGAGGTCGACCGGGTCGCCCTTCTGCAGCTTCTCGCTCACGCGCTCGAATGCACCGTAGACGATACGCTCTGCGAGCGTACGCTTGCCGCTCTTCATGATGACATTGATCAAATGTGTCACCAATGGGCTGTTATAACGTACATCAGGAATGGTGATGCGGTGGGTGGCTCTGCGACGACGAGACATAGCGGCTTAAAAAGAACGAGGGTTAAGAGGCTTTGGCGGCTGCTTTGGCAGCTTTCGGACGCTTCACACCGTATTTGGAACGGGAGCGGCGGCGTTTCTCGACACCGGTGGCGTCGAGTGTACCGCGAACGATATGGTAACGAACACCAGGCAAATCTTTCACACGGCCACCGCGAACGAGCACAATGGAATGCTCCTGCAGATTGTGACCTTCATCCGGGATGTACGAAATCACTTCAATGCCGTTCGTGAGACGGACCTTGGCGACCTTACGGATAGCCGAATTCGGCTTCTTGGGGGTGCGGGTCATGACCTGCACACAGACACCGCGGCGGAAGGGATTACCCTGCAATGCCGGAGCCTTGGACTTCGCCTTGATCTGGCGGCGTCCTTTTCTCACGAGTTGGTTGATGGTTGGCATGTGGTTGGATGGAAGGTTATGTAAAGTGGAAAAGGCGCGGAACCTACCGGAGACAAGGTCTCGGGCAAGCTCTATTTCGCGCTTTAATAAAAAACACGATTTTCAGAAGGAAATCCGTCCGAAATACGTGCCGTCAGGTGCACCCACAGTTTGGCTGATGGTGCTGTCAGTGACGAGTAGGACTGTCATAAGAGCATGTCGATTTACCCTACATCAAGAGTTAAATCAGAAAATACCGAAAATACTTATTCACAATTTGCCGCCTGTAGGCAGGGATCACTACCAAGTTCTCCGAGCAAAACACCGAGCCACTCTAATAATTTAGCACGGCGATTCATCCCGTTGCCCTCTTCACTAAATAAGGCGATCTTCACCGAATTATCCTATTGCGAATGAGATCCGCCAGCAGGGCTGATTTTTTATACAGAATAGCGGAGGCTATCCGCGCGCTGATTGGCGAAGTGCCGCCGCTTAAATTTAAGCCAGTAAACAAATCTAACTTCGGGCGGGGTGAAACAAAGGCACTCCACCCGCCCCCCTATTCAACTGCACCACATGCAGAATATTAACTCTAGACCTAAGCTTCACCCGCTGGCCAAAACACCAACAGTGAAAAGCTACGCACGACGGGAATCAACCCTGGCTTCCATCTAATCATTGAGACCTGTAACCTGATGGATTGAAATCCAAACTGGATATCATTTCTCGCAGATATGAATATCGGCCATACTTTATCAACACGGACCGGATAACTCCAGGTGATCTATGAAAGCTCAGCACACCCTTTAAATCTGCCCATTCATGCATCACTACATCGCCTTACTCCGCGGGATAAATCTAGGGAAACGCCGGATTAAAATGGATCGCCTCTGCACGTTATTTGGCGAACTGAAATTCACCGAGGTGGAATCCTTCATCGCGAGTGGAAATATAATTTTCTCAAGTAAGTCAGCGAATTCAAGGAAGCTCGAAACCCAAATTGAAACCCACCTTAAGCAGTCGCTCGGCTATGAGGTCGATACTTTCGTGCGAACCCGCGCAGAAGTTGCGGCAGTCGCAGCTTGCCACTTCTTCACCGCCGCCGAACTCGCGCAGGCCGGCAATACTATATATGTCGGCTTCCTGGGCGAAGCGCTCAGCATCGAACAGGTGCGAAAATTTATCGCCTGCCGAACTGCGGTGGACGAACTCCATGTCGCGGGCCGCGAATATTACTGGCTCTGCCGAATAAAATCCCACGAATCAAAAGTGTGGACTTCACCTCAGATGAAAGACGTTAAGCTACCATCCTCCTCGATGCGTAACCTCACCACAGTGCGCAAACTTGCCGCGCTCTACCCCTCGCCAAACATTTAAAGGCGAACACTCCCTCACCACTCCGATTTTTTGCAGCCCGCCGATTCACCCACAACATCGCCGGACTACTCGTCGCGATGAATCGTTTTTGCACCATAGTGAAAACCTCGCTCGTCCTCGTATCCTTCAGAAAGAATTGATCCGACCGGAATGATGGCGCGAACCACATCCGCAAATAAAATGCAAAAAGCTAAGGGCAAGAGAAAGTTCATGGGGCTTGGGGGATTCCCCACTGAGATGCAATTTCAGGTCCAGCTTCACGGTCGCCTCCGTAACCCACTCCATGAAATGGAAATGTTTTTTTATTCGTTTAGTCTGTAGCTCGCGTCGGCAAATCCTGCCGCGTCCGCACTCGGAGTTTTTGCCTCCTTCCGCCGTGTCCTCCCAGAACAGCGTGGCAACAATTTCGTGAATTCCTAAAAGAGCATAGCCCCAAAACCTGATAGCGCGACAGCCCACAACTCACTTGGTCGGCACAATCATAATCGGAAATAGAGAAACCGGACGAAGCGACCAACCGCGAACCAACCGATCAGCCCTCATCAGGCGACCAAAGTCCTTTCGATGCGCCGATCCGGAATCAACCAGATGATTGCCACGCAGGCATAGAGGGCGACGCCGATCCACGGATTCACAAAAGCCAGGGCAATGCCCGCGAGGTAGATGACCAGTGATATTTTTCCTTTAAAATCAGAACCAATCGCCTTGGCCAAAACCGACTCCGCGCCATGCCCGGCAAGTAACAGCCGGACGAGAATCGCATAGGCAAATCCCGCCATAATTAAAACCACACCGTATGCCACCACCGGCCACATGGCGAAATGGTTTTCGCCCATCCAACCGCTTGCGAAGGGAAAGAGCGAAAGCCAAAATAACAGATGAAGATTCGCCCAAAGAACTGGGCCACTCACCTGCTTCACGGCTTGGAACAAATGATGGTGGTTATTCCAGTACAGCCCGACGTAAACAAAACTCAGGACGTAACTGAAAAAGACCGGACCGAGCGCCGTGAGCGACTGGAGATCCGTGCCGTGCGGGACTTTCATCTCCAGCACCATGATGGTAATGATAATTGCGATCACGCCATCGCTGAATGCTTCGAGTCGCCCTTTATGCATCGATAAATTGGAATGAGATACTCAGTAAAACCGTCCCGCGAGCCCAAGCGCTTGCCCCCAGGCAAACCCGCCGGCGTGCTTCGGCCTTATTGCTTCAGCACGACTTGATTCGCGTCAACCCGGGTTTTTCCCTCTTCGATGTAGACCTCAAGATTGAAGGTTGACCGTCCCTCGCCGCGCTGGAAAACGCGGCTCAACTTCGCCCCATTTGAGTCAGAACCATTCTCACTGGCCACCACCGTGTAGCCGACCGAACTAAGCTGCTTGAGATAAAAATCGGCCACGGCATCCGGCGCGTCATTGGTCAAAAAACTATGCTGCGACGTCGACACCGCCGCGACGAGCTTCTGCGTCGCTTCAACGGTAGTTACCCCACCTCCGACGTAACGAGGAAAGTCCGGCGGGAAATTTTTAAGCGTAGCCTCCTGCGCCTCCGCCTGGGCGACACTCACTGTTTCATTGGAACCCGACGCCGCGCTTGTCGCAGCAGGTTCTGATTCAGATGCGCTGGGGGTCGTGCCCGACTGCGGCGTACCGTTCAGATTCTTCCCCCGCATAATTTTCTCCAACACTTCACCGATCTTATCCTCCGAGAAATTTTTCGTATCCAACTTCAGGACTTCGCCGGTCTTGGTATTCTTCAAGACGATGGTGCCTGCATCAAGATCCTTGGACACCACCTCGACACCGGGCGCGATCGCTGCGGCAAGCGCAAGCGCGGAGATCTTGGGGTTCCGCTCGGATTCCTTGGCGTAATCCTTGGCTTTTTTTCCAACGTAGATGCAGGTACCGACACAACTGGCGAGGATAAGAAGCAAGACCCCGAATCCAATACACAGAACGATCACCAAGGTATTGTTTTTCTTAGCGGGAGCTGGCGCGGGCACCACAGGTGGAGGCAGATCAGGAGTGGACATAGATGAAAGGATAGTCGCGAAACAATGGAACGGAAAACAGGTAGGCTTGTGGCCACCTCAATGCGAGTTCGAATGATAAAACAAAACCACTCGTAGATCGTCGGCTAAACCAATCTCGCGTGAGGCCAGGTTAATTTCGGCGCGTGCGTCATTAATTACGCTTCACTCTGAGACCCGGGACGGCCGCTGCCGCCTGTTCGATGATCGCGATATCATTCACTCCGCGAACTCCGGAAAATACCGCAGCGATTAATGTCCCATCCGGTGTCAGCAGCGGCACGCTACCCTCCCAGCCGATAAAGTCCGGTCGATTTACTCCGAATTTCCCTTCATCCAGTTTACCCGCGTAGACCAATTCCTCGAACTGCCCCGTGTGGTAACCCGTACTCCACACCTGAATGACTTTGCGATTCACGATGCCAAAGCACCAACGCCCTTTGGCCCGATCATCGCCAAAGATATGCCCGCGCATCGTACCGTCAGGTTCGATCACGGCCACTGCGGCATTCCCCTTAGACATTTCCCAATCGATCGGATCCTTCATGAAGGCCGGGAACAGCCGAATAACTTCAGCGACGAGTTTTTCAGAATAGGATTCAGCCATGGGAAAAGTCGGACTGCGCGCCAGCGTGGTCAGCGTCCGCCTCAGCACGATGCAACTCACCCCAACCATTTCCAGTTTTTAATCTACTTGGATTGCCTCGCTGCCTTTAGCTGAGCTCGCGGAATTCCACCCGCCAGCCCACACTCGCCAATTCGAGACTGCGTAATTGACGCCCTGCCCAACTCGGATATTAATGGCTCCATGAAGACTGGCCCCAGTCTGTTAAATCCGACGCTGCGCGTCGTGGCCCTCTTTGCCTTGGGCTTGCCACTGCTGATTGTGAGTGGCTGCACCGCGAAGCCCGCCCAAGCGTCCAAAACGACCCACGCATACCCGGCACCCTATGTCGTAAGCACTGCTGAAGTCATGCAACAGAATGCAGTGGCAGCCAGAACCCGCGAGCTCGTCCGAGCTGGAAAAGCCCCCACCGACGCCCGTCGCATCGCAGAAAAAGAATTTCCGCCGGTGATGGATTCCATCGAGTCGGCGGAGTCAGCCGAATACTATCACTGGAAACAGCAACAGGTCGCCCAGACAAAATTCGAAAGCGAATTGGATAAAATGAAACGCAAGCCATGAAAAAATTTCTTCTCGTCTCCCTTATCTCCACCGGCCTCTGCGGCTGCACCTCGAAGCCAGTGGCCAAAACCACGGAACACCGGGTCGAGCCCGCGACCGCTCAAGCCTACAATAGTTTTGTGAACCGACGAACCGCTGAACTCCAGCAGATGGGCGGACCATTCAAAGACCGCAGCGTGGCGAACACCAAAGCCCAGGACGACGCCATTTCCCGCTTCGGCGGGGTTGCCCAAGACACGGTCACCACGACGTGGTCATCGAGCAACGCCCAGGCGCAGGAAGAATTTACCGACAAGCTCGATGACATGGCGAAAAAAGCCAAGGCGCGTTAAGTTCAATTCGAAGAACCCAATTCTCCCCGATTATTTCGCGCGGTTGCGCGGATGATGTTTGGCATGTTGATCCAACAGCCGGGAATTTTCTACCGCTGTATAAATCTGCGTGGTGCCAATACTGGCGTGACCAAGCATCTCTTGAATCGCGCGAAGATCGGCGCCGCCACCGAGGAGATGCGTCGCAAACGAGTGCCGCAGCAAATGCGGCTTCACGGTTTTCCCGAGGCCCGCAAGCGCGGCGTATTTCTTCACGATAACCCACACGGTTTTTCGCGAGATCGCTTTACCCCGCTCACTGATAAATAATTCACTGCCCGTGCGCGGTTTGACCAACCGCGACCGACCGGACGCGAGGTAAACGCGAATCGCATCGCTGGCCCGGGCGCCGAGCGGCACCACCCGCTCCTTGGAGCCTTTGCCGAAAACACGGACAAACCCGTTTTCAAGATCCACCTGCTGGAGCGCAAGCCCGCTGAGTTCAGAAATGCGCAGACCGCTCGAATAAAACAGCTCCAGCATGGCGCGATCGCGAATCGCGTAGGCATCGCCACCCATCGGCATGGACAATAATTTATCCATATCAGCCGTCGACAGCGTATCGGGCAATTTACGGCGCGACTTGGGCCCCGCGAGCAATGCAGTGGGATCATCACTGCGCACCTCCTCTTTCTTGAGATGCCGGAAAAGCATCCGAATCGCACTGAGTTTGCGGGCCTGACTGGATGACGAAAAATTTTCGTCACTTAACCAGTGCAACCAAGCGGTCAGATGCTTCGCCCCGACTTTCGTCCAATCTGCGGCACCGTTCTTTTTCAGGAAATGCGCCGCCTGCCGAAGATCACTTTCGTAAGACTGGGCCGTGTTGTGAGACAGGCCTTTTTCCAATTCGACGTAACCAAGATAGCGGTCGATTTCGTCGGCAAAAGCCAACGGTGCCGGCGGCATCGGCGCCTCTTTTTCCTTGGGCCGGTCTCCGCTGCGCGTCTTCACAAGACACCCGGGAAGCGTGCGTCAGTAACGACGCGGGCGGCGTGGGCCTGGAGGTGGCAAATTCGTTTCGCGAATGCGGTACGTGATGCGCGCCTTGTCGAGATCGTAGGGGCTCATCTCCATCTTCACCTTGTCGCCTGCGGCGATCTTAATGAAATGCTTGCGAAGTTTGCCGGAAATATGCGCCAACACCATGTGGCCGTTATCGAGCTGCACTCGAAACATCGTGCCCGGGAGCACGGTGGTAATCTTACCCTCAACTTCAATCACTTTGCCGTCAGACATGGGTAGGGAAGAGGGACTGAAGGGTGGTGTGGATCATGCAGAAAATAGTTTCGGAAAAACCGTTCTAAGTGTGTGAGCCTCTGAGTAAGTCAAGGCTTTACCCGCCATCGCCTGTAAGCAGGCTGAGAAGCAACCAGCCCGCCACCGCAAAATCGGGCCTGGCCACCTGACCTGATGAGCACTGAAAATCGCCCTTCCCTCCCCTGTCCCTTCGAAAAAAATCATCCCTCCCAATTGCGGCGCGACGATGAATTTTACATGTGGCAAGCCTACAATCTCGCCATCGATGCCTGGCGCGAGGACGAGGTTCCCATTGGAGCAGTGATCGAGTTAAATGGAGAAATCATCGCGGCCGCCTACAATCAACGTGACAGCACCCGCGACCCAACGGCGCACGCCGAAATTCTGGCGCTAGGACAGGCGGCCAAGACCGTGGACAACTGGCGACTCGTCGGCGCGACTTTGTATGTGACCAAGGAACCCTGCCCGATGTGCTCCGGCGCAACTCTCATGTCTCGACTCAAGCGCGTGGTCTACGCGGTGCCCGATCCTAAAATGGGCTGTCTCGGCGGTGCCACCGATCTGAATCTGCTCCCACAATCAAACCACCACCTCGAAATTACCCGGGGTATTCTGGAAAAACCGTGCCTGGATTTATTGCGCGCATTCTTTCAATTGAAACGAAAAGAAGACTAAAGCCGGTCAACGCCAGTCCCCTCTCACCACGAACCTACAATTCATCAAAATAAAATCGCCTCCTTGCGGGTAACACCCCACGCGGATGACACCATGGAAAGTTGACGGATTCATCGACGCGTGCACAGTAACCTTTCTTTTTAGCAAGTAACCCAAATCCACCACGACTATGGCATACGAACTCCCAAAACTGGCTTACGCTCTCGACGCTCTCGTCCCGCACATCGATGCGAAGACGATGGAAATCCATCACGGCAAACATCATCAGGCCTACATCACCAACGCGAATAATGCGCTGAAAGATCATGCTGATCTCGCCGCGCTCGACGTTAACGCCCTGATCGCCGACCTCTCCAAAGTGCCCGAGGCCATCCGTGGCGTCCTTCGCAACAACGCCGGCGGCCATAGCAACCACTCATTTTTCTGGACAGTCATTGGTCCAGCGAAAGGTGGCGCACCGAAAGGCACGCTCGCTGCTGCGATCGACGCTCAGCTCGGTGGCTTCGCGAAATTCAAAGAGGATTTCGCCAAGGCCGGTGCCACCCGCTTCGGCTCAGGTTGGGCTTGGCTCGTTGTTGGTGGCGACAAGAAACTCTCCATCGGTTCGACCGCCAATCAGGACAGCCCGCTCATGGGCAAAGCTGTCGCCGGCATCGAAGGCAAACCCGTCATCGCACTCGATGTGTGGGAGCACGCCTACTACCTCAACTACCAGAACCGCCGGCCTGATTACATCGCTGCCTTCTGGAACGTTGTCGACTGGGACGCCGCCGAGGCAAACTACGTTGCAGCGACGAAGTAAGGCACGCCGTTTTTCTCGTCTCATCTTTGACTTTCAAGCCGCGCCACTAAGCGCGGCTTTTTTGTGACGCGTGTTCAAAAAACGCGTGCAGAAAGCGCGCCCGGAGGTCGCGCTCCACCTTAATTCAAACTGTTTGAGCAGGTGGAACCCAACCTCCGGGCGGGTTTGCTCGCGGCAAAGCGCACCATAAAAAAAGCCGCCCGACTTTGCAGTCGGACGGCTGAAATAATTAGCGATTCGCAATCTCAGGTCGTCGGCACGCTCTGGATCGTCTTGAGAATACGACCGGCGACCAGATATGGATCGGCGGCGGAATTCGGACGACGGTCCTCAAGGTAACCCTTGTAGCCGGCATTGACGAAGCTATGCGGCATACGGATCGAAGCGCCACGGTCGGCGAGACCATAGCTGAACTTGTCGATCGACTGCGTCTCGTGGAGACCAGTGAGGCGGAGGTGATTCTCCGGACCGTACACAGCGATATGTTCGTCGCGGAAGGTGTTGAAGGCCGCCATAAGTTTCTCGAAGTAAGCTTTGCCACCGACTTCGCGCAGGTACTTGGTCGAGAAATTCGCGTGCATTCCAGAACCGTTCCAATCGAGAGACTGCTGGAAAGCGCCGAGGATCGGCTTGCAGCGCCACTCGATGTCGATCCCGTAGCTCTCGGCCAAACGGGTGAGGATATAACGCGCGACCCACATCTGATCAGCAGCGCTCTTCGAACCCTTGCCGAAGATCTGAAATTCCCACTGGCCCTTGGCGACTTCGGAGTTAATGCCTTCAAGGTTAATGCCGGCATCAAGACAGATATCGATGTGCTTCTCGACGATCTCGCGAGCAATTGAACCGACATTCTTGAAACCGACGCCGGTGTAATAGGGTCCCTGTGGGGCGGGATAGCCGCCAACGGGGAAGCCAAGTGGAGCGCCGTCCTTAAAGAAGAAATATTCCTGCTCGAAGCCGAACCAAGTGTCCGGATCATCAGGAATGGTCGCACGTGAATTCGACGGGCTCGCCACACCAGTATGCTGGTAGGTTTCGCACATCACGAGCACACCGTTCTTGCGGGTGCTGTCGGGATAGACGGCCACCGGTTTGAGAACGATATCAGAGCTCTTGCCCTCGGCCTGCTGGGTCGAACTGCCGTCGAACCCCCAGGCTGGAAGTTCCTCGAGCTTGGGAAAGCTGCTGAAGTCCTTGATTTGTGTTTTGCTGCGCAGGCTGGCCAGCGGCGTGTAGCCGTCGAGCCAGATGTATTCCAGTTTATATTTGGCCATAATCGGTAGGTATTTTAGGGGGAATATGAGTGATGGATGACGGCGAGGGAGCCGGAAAGCACCGCTCTAAACCGAGATTCCAAATCAGCACCTCACATGCCAGAGGCAATGAGAAATTCTATTCATGACCCAGCTTTTACAAGAATCCGTTCATTTTCGGACTGGGCCGTGTAAAATCGAACACTTGCCACGAGCCTTCAGCCCTGAATCCTCGATTTTCTAAATGCAAGAGGTCAAAAACACCCAACGCGCCCTCGTCCGCATCGGCTACGATGGCAGCGTCCATAAAACGTTTCGCGGCCCCCAAGCCTATGCTCGGTTTGAAAACGAAGTACGCGTACTTCGCTACTTGGAGAAGCGCGCCTGCGATTTCGTCCCGCAACTAATCGGCGTCGATGAGGCGGACCTCAAAATCATCACCACCAACTGCGGTTCACGAGTTGATCAGGTCAACCCGGAACGTTTGAAGGCACTTTTCGCCGAACTCGAAACTTTCGGGGTCCGCCACGATGATCCGGAAATCCGCAATATCACCTACCGCCGAACCGACGGACGTTTCTGCCTCATCGATTTCGAATTCGCGACCATCCTAAGTGAACCTGCGGCCGTTCCATCCGCCCCCATTATCCAATGGTCGGCAATCACCCACATCGGACATGTCCGCACCAACAACGAGGACACGTTTCTCGCTCTTGAGTTCGACGGCCGCGAGGTCCGCTATCTCGGCAAGGTCGGCGAGTCACTCTCCACCAAGACGGATTTTGTCTTCGCGGTCAGCGACGGCATGGGTGGCGCGAAATCCGGCGAGTTCGCCAGCCGCATCACCAAAGATAAAATCACCCAACTGCTCCCCAAAGGATTTCGCAACGCACCGCCCGGCCCCTTAAGTGGCTACGATACTATTCTCCTGAGTCTCTTCCGGGCAATTCACGACGACCTAATCCAACTCGGCCAATCCTACGACGAATGCCGCGGCATGGGCACCACTCTCAGTCTGTGCTGGCTCACACCGGGCTGGATGTATTTCGGCCATATCGGCGACAGCCGCATCTATCATCTTCCACCCGGCGGCGGACTGAAGCAACTCACCGACGATCACAGCCACGTAGGCTGGTTGCGGCGTCAAGGTCGTCTCACCGAACGCGAAGCGCGCGCCCATCCCATGCGCAACGTCCTGCATCAATCGCTTGGAGCCGAACATCAATTCATTGAGCCGCAATTCGGTGCGCTCGCGTGCTCGGCGGGCGATCGTTTCCTCCTTTGTTCCGACGGTCTCATCGAAGGCCTGTGGGATTATCATCTCGACGAAATGATCCGCGCAACACCCACCGCCCAAGCCGCGCAACACCTCGTCAACGCCGCCCTGGAACGCGCCGGACGGGACAATATCACCGCGTTGATTGTCGAGATCGTGGCCCCGACCGCGTAAATTAAATGCCCGATAACCGGGATTCACCTTCACTCCGACTCAACTCCATGAGCCTTGTTTTTGTTTATGGCACTTTGAAGCGAGGTTGCCGCAATCACTCCTACCTCGCCGGCCAACAATTCGTCGGCGAAGCCCGCACCGCCAACGGCTACACGCTCTATTCACTGGGCGATTATCCAGGCATGGTCCGCTCCACCGAAGCCGGTGACGACGTCGTGGGCGAACTTTGGGATGTGACGGCCGCGTGTCTCGCGCGCCTCGACCGACTCGAAGGTTTGGCGGAAGGGTTATATACTCGCGCAACAATTTCACTGCTTCCTCCTTTTGCCGAGCAAGCGGTGGAAACCTACCTCTACATGCGCAGTCTCGCAGGCCACCCCGCGATCGGCTCCCTCTGGCAGGAATAAATTACGGCCGGACCGCCACACCCGCTTGCGCGACAAACTGACGGCGCCACCGATCCGGCGCAATCCCGTAGGCCTGCTTAAACGCCGCCGACAAGTGAAACGCCGAGCTAAATCCCAAACGGGCCGCCGCGTCATCGAGCGTCATCTCACTCGAAACCAATAGCCGCCGCACCTGGGATAACCGCAGTTGCAGCACATATTGCCATGGAGCAAATCCCGTATGCGCTTTGAACGCCCGGCGGAAATGCGAATACGCCACGCCCAAACGCCGGGCCAAGGCCTCCACGTTCACCGGTTCATCCAGATGCTCGGCGAAATGACGCTCCGCTTCCGTCAACGCGCGCAACATCCGCGACCGTACCGCCGGGACCTGCCGAGATTTCTCCCAGGCCGCTAATACCCCAAACGCACCCGCCGCCAATGCCGGATCAAAGCCGGGCCCCGCGCGTCGGGCCAGCGCGTGCACCGCCTCCAAGGCGGTTTCAATTCCCGCCGCGGCCCCCACCGGCCGGATCGCAGCGGCCGGTAAAAATCCCCCGTTCCGCAGCAATTTGTTCACCACCGGACCTTGCACTTCAATCCAACTTTCTTCCCACCCCACCTCAAGATCCGGTCGATAACGGTGCCAGATTTTCGGCACCAAAACAAACGCCGTGCCGGCCTCGATTCTCTTCCGCCCAAGCGCCCGCGTCTCCAACCAGCCACGACCACGCGTGATTAAAACCACCTGCAAAGCCTCCAGCACCCGACCGTGCGCCCAGTCAAATTGATGATCCGGCGGATGTTTCCCCGGCGGATAAACCACTCCGGCGGGAATACGCGAATAACCGGCAGCCGATAAACCAAGACCCCAAGCTTGAATCTCCGGGGCCGGCGAAAAATAGCGAAAATAGTTTTCCGATAATCAAGTCATATTCTGTATGGAAAAGATCAGTTACGGCATTCTCAAACCCGCGTCCATGCCGTAAATTGACCGTCATGGATACCCCTCCTTTGCGCATCGGTCTTTTTGGAATTGGGCTGGACGCCTACTGGCCCCAATTCACCGGACTTAAGGAACGCCTCACCGGTTATGTCGCCCGAGTCGCGACCAAACTCACGCGTCCCGGCGTCGAAATTGTGAACCTTGGATTGATCGACAACGCCGACTCCGCCCAAACCGCTGGACGCGTATTTCGCCGCCATGACGTGGATCTGGTTTTTCTCTACGTCACTACCTACGCCTTGTCCTCCACCGTGCTGCCAGTGGTACGGCGAGCGGGCGTACCGGTGATCGTCCTTAATTTGGCGCCCGAGCCGGCGATCAATTATGCCGCGTTCAACCGTCTCGGCGACCGCACTAAAATGACCGGTGAATGGCTGGCACATTGCTCGGCCTGTCCGGTTCCGGAGATAGCCAATGTCTTTCGCCGCGCGGGCATTCCTTTTCATCAAGTCACCGGAGTACTCGACGACGATCCGCTCTGCTGGCGGGAAATCGATACCTGGGTCGAAGCGGCCCGCGTCGCCGCCCGCATGGGCTCCAACCGCCTCGGCCTGATGGGTCACACTTACGGCGGCATGCTCGACATCCAATCAGACGCGACTTTGCAAAGCGTAACGTTCGGCACGCACATCGAGCATCTGGAAGTGGATGAACTCTCCGCATTGCGCCGGACTATTTCCGAGGAAGCCATCATCCGTCGGGTCGCCGAACTTCACCATGAATTCGAGATCCAATCCGACTGCTCGGCGGAGGATCTGGCCGAAGCCGCCCGCACGTCTCTCGCCCTCGATCAACTGGTCGCGACACATCGGCTCGGTTCCCTCGCCTATTTCTACAAAGGCACCGGTATCGCGGAAAACGAAGCCTCCATCGCCTCGATCATTCTCGGCACGTCACTGCTCACCGGTCGCGGCGTGCCGGTCGCTGGTGAATACGAGGTGAAAAATGTCCAGGCCATGAAAATCATGGATCTCTTCGGCGCCGGCGGCTCGTTCACGGAATATTACGCGATGGATTTCAAGGACGACATCGTCCTCATGGGACACGACGGCCCCGGACACCTCCGGATCGCCGAGGGAAAAACCAAAGTGCGTCCTCTCACCGTTTATCACGGCAAAGTCGGTCGCGGGTTGTCGGTGGAAATGATGGTGAGGCATGGCCCGGTAACGTTGCTCTCGGTCATCGAAGCTCCCGGCGGAAAACTCGCGCTCCTGTGCGCCGAAGCCGAATCAGTGGCCGGTCCGATCATGGAAATTGGCAATACCAACAGCCGCTACCGTTTTCCCTGCGGTGCACGCGACTTCGTCAATCGCTGGAACTCCCACGGACCAGCGCACCACTGCGCTGTCGGCGTCGGGCATATCTCCGATCGTCTGGAGAAACTCGGGCTCCTGCTGGGCCTGCAATTTATCCGCGTGTGCTGATGAACCGCTCAGCGTCACTCCTCCCAAGAACCATCACTTCAACCCATGGCCCACTCTGATTCTCAACCTTTTCTCGGTGTCGTTTTCCATGCGATCGGTGGACTCGCCGCCGCCAGTTTTTATCTGCCGTATCGTCGCGTGCGCCAGTGGTCCTGGGAAACCTATTGGATCGTGGGCGGAGTTTTCAGTTGGTTGATCGCACCGCTCGCGGCCGCTCTCATCATTGTGCCAAACACCTTTGGAATCCTGCGCGCTGCACCGTCTTCCGCTCTCCTCCATGCGTGGTTGCTGGGCGTGTTGTGGGGCATAGGCGGACTCACCTTCGGATTATCGATGCGCTATCTCGGTATCGCACTTAGTTACGCCGTGGCGCTCGGTTTTTGCGCAGCATTTGGCACCCTCGTCCCGCCGTTGTGGGACGGACAGTTCACCGCCTTGGCCACGAGTACCAGCGGTCAATGGATTCTCGGCGGAGTTGCGCTCTGTCTCATCGGCATCGGCTGCAGTGGAAATGCCGGCCTCGGCAAAGAACGCGATCTCACCGTCGAGAAGAAAAAGGAAACCGTCACCGAGTTTTCGTTTGGCAAAGGAATGTTGGTCGCGTTCGCGTGCGGCTTGCTCAGCGCCTGCATGTCCTTCGCCTTCCGGGTCGGCGCACCTGTCGTCGAAACCGCTATCGCGCAGGGCGTACCTTCCCTGTGGGCCGCACTGCCACTGCTCGTAGTCATCTTGCTCGGCGGCCTGACCACCAATCTGATTTGGTGCCTGATCCTCAACGCCCGGCGTGGAACCTTTGGGGAATATTTTGGCCGAACCACCGCACGAACACCGACGCCGGTCGCGCGCAACTTTCTCCTTTGCGCCCTGGCTGGGTTAGCTTGGTATCTCCAATTTTTCTTCTACAGCATGGGAGAATCGCGCATGGGGGCTCAGTTCCATTTCTCCAGTTGGACGCTGCACATGGCGGCGATTATTATCTTCAGTACGATCTGGGGCTTGTGGCTGCACGAGTGGCGCGGGGTCAGCAGACGCACGCAACTCTGGGTTGGCGCGGGACTGGGCACTTTGATATTGGCCACGATCATCGTGGGCTACGGCAATTCCCTCAGCGCCGCGCATTAAACCCGGCCACAACCTCGACCGACGAAAATCGCGCGCCTAATTTTTCAGCGCGGATTTCGAGATTCGCTTCACTGTCACGAAGCGGGCGCGAAATAAATTCTCGATCAATTCACGCGCCGGCGCCGGGATCCGATTCACCAAATCCTCCATCGGCGGCAACGGCGCTTCAACCGACTCGGACTCCACTCGATTCGCTTTCGGCGGCGGGATATCCACTGGTCCGCAATCCACATCGACGGCGAGAAACGCCGCTTCTTCCTCGGACGACGGTCCGATCGGCGCAGATTCATCCACCGGAGAAACCTCCTGTACAAGCGCCGCAGGCACACTTTCCTCGTCGTCGCCCGATTTGACCGCAACCTTCGCGCGCTCGCCGGTCGCTCCCGTCGCACCGCCGTCAGGTGCGGTCGTCAGTCGTTTTTTTTTAGCCCATCCTCGGGCAGACCATCCGCCATCGCCGTGATTTCCTTGATCAAGCTGTCGATCGCCCGCGCGCGACTCGCGTCCACAGCTTTGAGCAACGCGACTTCAAAATTAATTTTTTCTGACAGACCGTGCTTAACCCCACTCTCCCCTTCCCGCAGGCCATCGAGCAAACGTGTGAGCTGCTCAGTCGTCATCGACGTGCCGAGCACGGTGCTGCTGCCGTTCTTGGCGATCGAATCGAGCAACGCTGCCCGCACGTGCGTCTGCACATCCACCAGCAACCGGTAAAGATCCCGGCCATTCTCATCGCAGTCGTCTACGATCTCAACGAGCTTCTTGTGATCGGCCGCCGCGAGCGCCGCCGCGAGCGCCGCGATTTTCTCCGCCGCCACCAACCCATAGACATCCAGCACGTCGGCTTCACCGACCTCATTACCGCAAAAAGAAATCATCTGATCGAAAATCGATTGCGCGTCCCGCATGCCGCCATCGGCCATGCGCGCGATACTCGCGAGCGCGCCATCACTCACCTTGACCGACTCGGCGATGGCAATTTTTTTCAATCGCTGCACAATGAGCTCGCTCGGAATCGGCTTCAGATCGAAGCGCTGGCAGCGGGAAATAATCGTCGGCAATACCTTTTGCACATCCGTCGTGGCGAAAATAAATTTCACGTGCGGTGGCGGCTCCTCGAGCGTTTTGAGCAGCGCGTTGAACGCCTGATTCGAGAGCATGTGCACTTCGTCAATAATGTAGACCTTGTACTGGCCCTGCGCCGGCGCGTACCGCACGGTGTCGCGAAGTTCGCGTACCTGCTCGATGCCGTTGTTCGACGCACCATCGATTTCAATCACGTCCAGACACGAACCGTCCGCAATCGAGACGCAAATGGGATCATTGACATCGAAATCCGCCTTGGGCCCGCCGGTAGCGTTGAGCGCCTTGGCAAAAATCCGGGCCGTACTCGTTTTGCCCGTGCCACGAGGACCAACGAACAGGTAAGCGTGAGCGATCCGGTTGCGGTTGATGGCATTCTTCAGCGTCCGAACTACGTGGTCCTGCCCCACGACGTCGTCAAACGTCTGCGGGCGCCACTTGCGCGCAATAACTTGATAGGAGCCGGACACAGCCAGTTAGTCCAAATCAGAATGAAGGACTAGCAAACCCAAAATGCTACCGCACTGGGATTGTCGGTCGAAGCGAAGCGAAAATCCCCAGCGGCGTAACGAGACGGGAGGCGCTCGGGACAGAAAAAATAGTGGCTAGGCAATCCACGGCACTGGGAGGACGTCGTCACCGTTGCTGCCTTCCGGCCCTGGCGGGGTTCACGCGCCTACTCATGCATGGCGCCTAGCCAAGGCGGAACGTAGGCCGCACCTCTGCCCTTTCAACTAAAATAAAATCTCTCGCAGCGACTATCCGCCACCCGGCGGTTTTTCCGGCGGCGGCACCTCACCCGGCGGCCGACCCGACTCGCCGGGCGGCGGCCCACCAGGACCCGGTGGACGAGCATCCTTATGGAAATCTTTCCGCGCTCGGTCGCGCATTTCCTTGTTGAGCTGCTCAAATTTGACGCGCTGCTCAGGCGTCAGCTTTTCGGAAATCTCACGCTCCATCCGTTCAAACACCCCTTTACTCACGGCCATGGATTCATTGCGCAATCGGCCCAGTTCTTCCATGTTGCGCTGCACGATCGGGCGCAACTGCTCTTCCTGCTCACGCGACAAACCAAGTCGCTCAGCCAGCCGTTTCATGTGATTCGGTGCCCACTGCTCGGGCGCTGGACGTTTAGGACTGACCCACTCGCGACCGAATCGCTTGGTCAGGAACGCACCTGTCACGCCGCCGGCAATGAAAATGCCCAGCAAAACCAACATCAATTTCCACGGTTTATTCATTTCAGGAAAGCTCCAGCAATTCGTCAACCGTGTCCGCAGAGACATAGGCATCCGACTGAGTCGACGTGACGAAATTCGTGAAATTAAATGCCACCGCCATCACGCCAAAAGCCGCCGCCACCATCAATCCGCGCAGCGCAAAATATTCAAAAGGCGCCCACGCTAACTCCTGCGGCCTCGAGCCCGCCCGCGCAACCACCCGGGTGGCAAATCCATGCGGCGCGCTCATCGCACGGGTGTCGCCCGCCTGCCGGGCCAAGGCCGTCAATTTCCGCCATTGTTGATCGAATTGGTTCATGACTTCTCCTTGCTTTGTAGTTCCTGAAATAGTTTTTGCAATTTCCGTCTGGCCCGAAAGGCCCGGACTTTGACGAGAGTTTGATTCCAGCCGGTTTCAGCGCTGATCTCGGCAATGGTTTTTTGATCCAAATCGAGCAACTGAATCACAAGCCGGTCGTTCGGTTTCAGCTGATCAAGCAACTTATGCACGAGCTCGCGGGCCTCCAAGGCATCACCCGGGGTGACGTCGCGCTCGTCGGTCAACACCGCATCGAGCACGTCCGCCTCGTTCTCCGAAAGATCAGCCCAGCGAAACTCCGGCCGGCGTTTCTGCGCGCGCAATTGATCAATGCAGGTCGTCACCGCGATCCGGGAAACCCAGTGCGGAAACGGTACATTCCCCTGATACTGTGCAAGGCGCGTAAACATTTTCAGAAAGATATCCTGAGCGAGATCCTCTTCAGCCACCCGACGGGGCAAATGGGAGCGCACAATCCGGATAACCAGAGGATAAAGATGCTCGACGAGTTGACGGGACGCCACTTGGTCGCGCTGACGCACGCGTTCAAGGCAACCCACCAAATCGAACGATTCATCAGCCATGGAATTATGCAGGAAAGTGGCACAATCCTAAAGACGGTGACAGCCGGAGCAGAGTTACCAGTGGGGTCCGCGGAACCGGAACGTTATAAATCGAAGCCCTTCCTCGCGTCGGGGTGCCATTTGCTGAAAAAGGCGGTTGGATGATGCTCATGCTGATCTTGAACTCTGCGCAAACCTCCCAATCCTGTCCAAGTCTAATCGCCACTCATGGAATTCACTCCCGCCAAGCCAGCCATTTATGGCGAAACCCTCGAATCGCTCACCGCGTTGCTGCAGGAACACGGCCATCCGGCCTTTCGCGCCCAGCAGATCATGGCTTGGCTCTACAAGAAGCGCGTCAAAACCTGGGAAGAGATGACCAACTTGTCGCGCCCGCTGCGCGCTTGGCTCGCCGAAACTTTTGAGCTCGAGCCGACCGGTTTCGTTTTAACCAAGCAATCTGAAGACGTGACGGACAAACTGCTCCTGGAATTGGCCGACAAATCACTCATCGAGACCGTCATCATCCGCGCCCCGCAACTCGGCGTGGGTCAGGAAAATTCGCGCAAGACGATCTGTATTTCCACGCAAGTCGGCTGCGCCATGGGCTGCAAATTCTGTGCCTCCGGCCTTGAAGGCCTGAAGCGCAACCTCTCAGCAGGCGAGATCGTCCACCAACTCATCCAAGTCTGCCGCCAAGAAGACAGCCGCACGCCCCGCGCCCACGCCGAGCTCGTATCATTCGACAATCTCGTCGTCATGGGCATGGGCGAACCACTGCACAACTACGACGCCATCATTCGCGCCCTGACCATTCTCAATGCCGAATGGGGCCTCGGTTTCGGCGTCCGCCGCATCACGCTTTCGACCTCCGGTCTCGTCCCAAAAATAAAGTTGCTCGCCGACGAACCCCTCGGCGTGCGCCTTGCCATCAGTCTGCATGGCGCGACGAACGAAGTGCGCGAGCAGATCATGCCGATCAACAAGGCCTGGCCGCTGGAAAAATTACTGCCCGCCGTGAAAGAGTTTTCCGAAAAACGCGGCCGCATGGTCACGCTCGAATTTATTCTCATCGAGGAAATCAACGATTCACTCGATCAGGCGGAAAAATTGCGCGACATCGCGTACGACCTGCACGCCCACGTAAATCTGATCCCGTACAACACCGTCGAGGGCCTGCCGTGGAAACGCCCGAGTCTCACCCGGCAGGAAAAATTCGCGCGCATTCTTTTTGATGGCGGCGTCTCGGTCACCTTGCGCCGGGAGAAGGGCCACGCGATCGATGCCGCGTGCGGGCAACTGCGCTTGAAGACGGAAAAACAACGTGAAGCGCTGACGACCGGTTAGGACATCTTCAATCAATGGTAAGCCGGGATAATGCAGTTGAATTGGGTGGAACCCAGCCTCCGGATGCGTTTTCACGAATGCGCCTCGCGCCAACCCGTCCGCAGACCGGATTCCACCGCTCAGTCCGAGCCACTCGTCAACGGAGCGATTGCTCAACTGCACGGTTAGCCCAAAGCCGCTCTTCTGATTTTATCTCTTTTGTGGGCGGGGTGCCCTCACATCTAAGGAACCAAAAGCGATCGTAACCCGCGTCTGAAAGCCCCATGGATCTGCCCGCTTTTATTGAAACCCCGCTCCGACTCGCCTTGTTGATCTCCGGCCTGATCGTGCCGGGATCGATGGTGCTCCGAGCGATCCGCCTCCCCTGGTCACTCGCGGCGGCTTTCGTCACCTCAATTGCGACGCTCTACGTCGTCGTCCTGATTTTCGCCTGCACGGGTGCAACCATTTCGTTGATCACCCTCGCGACCGCACTGGGCGGGGTGGCCCTCATTGGGCGTCTGCTGCCCACGCGCACCACCTCAACAGCGCAACCGTCGTCATTCAGCAGTTACTATCAAATGGGAGGATGGTTGCCGCTCTATTTGGTTTTCTGGGCCATGGTCGGTTACCGCCTTATTTATCAGCCGCTCTCTGGCCCGGACGTCTATTTTCGGTGGAGTTATCTCGCCGAACAAATGCTTCGATTCGGTTCGCTGGATTTTTATCCGCCACGCAGCGGAGCGGATTTTGTCCACTACTTCTGGGCCGAAAGCATTCCGCCCGGGATCGCGAGTCTGTACACCTGGGCTTACGCTTGCGGCGGCAGCAAGCTCGCACTCTGGACCTCGCCGATCGTCGCGCTGCAACTGCTTTCCGCTCACGAAATAATTTGGCGCATCGCGCATCGTTGGGGCGGCGAAGAGGTGGCGCGCCGTGCGGTGTTGCTCGCGGCAGCATGCCCGTTGCTCACGTGGTCATTTGTCATCGGCCAGGAAACCGGACTCACCGCGCTGTCGGTCACGGGACTCGTTTGGTGTCTGCAAAATACCGGTCAACGCAACCGCCGGGGGTGGATCGCGCTCGCGGGAATTTTCTCGATCGCGGCCGCCAGCACACGGGAATATGGGCCAATTTTTGCGGTGGCGGCAATTATCGCCACGGTGTTCATGCGCCTGCCGCGCAAACAGACGCTCTTGCTCGCCTTGGTCGCGCTACCATTTGCACTGGCGTGGCCGGTGCGCGTGTGGCTGCTGACCGGCAATCCTTTCTTCAGTTTGGAAGTCGGTGGATTATTTCCCACGAATCCCGTGTGCATCGCGTGGAGCAAAATATTCCACCAGGCGGCTGGTGACACCTTTTCGAATCTGGCGGATTGGAAAGCGCTGGGCCGTTATCTCCTTCTCTGGGCGTTGCCCGCGACAATTGGTTTGATAGCGCTGCTTTTCCTCTTGGTTCGCCAATTGCGCGAGGCGCGGGTGGTCGCGTTTTTCGTCGCGATTGTGATCGGCCTTTGGGTGGCGTCGGTGCCGCACACGGCCGGTGGACTATTTTATTCGCTGCGCGTGTTGAGCCCGGCCTTCGCGTTGCTCGTGGTGGCGGGCAGTTACGCGCTGGGATTTTTGAACCGCTACCGCTTCGCCAGTGGCCTGGTGTCCTTCACCATTTTTCTCCTTTATGTGGAAGCTTTGCCCAAGACCTTGGTTTTACCTGAAAATCCCTACCGGGTGACCGCCCGCGACTGGCCACAAGCCGGCGGGCAATTCAGCAGTTCAGTGCGGACGTCAGAACAGGTATTATTAGCCACGATCACGAAGCTCCCCGAACCGGGCCGCCATCGCATCCTCAGTGATATCGCGGGCCTGCCGCGACTTCTCGCCCCGGTCGGAATGGAAGCCGTGCCGCTGTGGAGCACCGAGGTCGCTTGGCTTTTTGACGCCACTGTTAAACCGCAGGAATTGGCGCGGCTCTGGCAGGAATCGGGTCTGGTGTACGTCGCCATCGGCAAGGCCAGCCCCACCGGCGATTTCGTGCGCACCCATGCGCAGTGGCGGGCGCCGTACTTCACCGTTATCCCGATCATTGAGACCGATGGGTTGCTGATTCTCCAAGTCACCGTGAAGCTCACCCCCGCTCGATAATCCCACAGTCTTTGCTTTACATATCATCGAATACAGATGCATTGATATTCAAATGAAACCCGACCAGCCCATCTCAGAATTACTCGCGACGAAACGGGCAGTGCGTTCTTTGGAATTTTTCCCACCCAAGGATGACGCCGGCGTCGAAGCCTTGCGCCTGACGGCCGGAGCGCTGAAGCGCATCGCACCTGATTTCGTGTCGGTCACGTACGGCGCCGGTGGCAGCACGCGCGAACGCACCGCTCAGGTCAGCCGGTTGTTGCGCGAAGATTTTGGTTTCACCGTCATGCCGCATCTCACGTGCGTCGGACACACCCGTGAGGAACTGAACAGCGTCGCTGATCAGCTCCATGCAAATGGCTACCGAAACATCATGACGCTACGCGGTGATCCGCCCAAAGGACAAAGTGAATTCGTCCCTTACAAGGACGGATTGCGCTATGGCAGCGATCTCGTCGCGTTGCTAAAAGCCCGCCATTCGGATTTCTGTTTAGGTGTCGGTGGTTACCCGGAAAAACATCCGGAAGCATCATCGCCGGCAGTCGATCTCGACGCGCTTAAAGTGAAAGTTGACGCCGGTGCGGCGTTCATCACCACGCAGCTCTTTTTCGACAACGACGTCTATTACCGCTTCGTGGATCAATGCCGGAGCCGCGGCATCACGGTGCCGATCGTGCCGGGGATCATGCCCGTGTTGTCATTGAAACAAATCCGCCGCTTCACCGAAATGTGCGGTGCGACGCTGCCCGAGAAACTCATTAAGCGCTTGGAAGCCTCGGGCGACTCCGCCGAAGTAGCCGAAGCGATCGGCATCGAGTGGGCGCTGACCCAAATCCGCGATCTGCTCGCCCGCGGCGCTCCGGGTTATCACCTTTATATTATGAATCGCGCCAAAAGCGCGCTGACCTTGGCCGCAGGATTGGCAGCGTAAGACGGATAACTCACGCAAAACTCACCCGCCCGCCATCACCGGGCGAAATCCGACCTCGGTCAAAATCTTGGCCACGACTTCGCGGCGATCGCCTTGGATTTCAATGCGACCATCCTTCACGGTGCCGCCCGCCCCGCACGCATTCCGCATCTTTCTTGCGAGCATCTCTTTCTCCGGTAAACCGATGCCGATAAAATTGGTCACCACGGTCACGGTCTTTCCTCCACGCCCCGCCGTCTCGCGCAAAATATCCACGCGGCCGCGATTTTTCACGGGCACCGCCGCAGCGGGAGAGCCCTTGTTTGCGGCTGGTTGAGAAAAGGCACTCGGCAGCCCGGCATTACTCAACGCGCCAAAAGGATTTTGCCCGAGCGACTGCCCGCCACCGGTAGGAATTTTTCCTCCGCCACTCATGCGTGACCTCCTCCACAACCTCCGGGGGGCGACGCCGGTTTCGCACTCAACTCCACTCCGCCACCCAAATACGCCAAGGCCTTCGCATAACTCCGGCCCGCTAGGAAATGCTGCAACTGCGGATGCAACTCCGTGCCATGTGCCACGAGCAAGGCCTCGATCTGATTCAACGCCGCCGAGATCGCCGGCCCATCAGAATCCTTTATGCCAACGTGGAGTTGGATAAGCGCCTCTTTGATTTTCACCTCTGGCATAATTTTATTCCTTAAGTAAGCTTTGTTGATGAGGTATTTAGTCACACCCGACTTCCTGCAGACATTACGGTCGGCATGCCCTGAATCCACTTGTGTCGAAGTATGCGGAATGCTCCCATTTACCTCCCTTTGTTAGTGTTACTCCAAAGCGGAGGCAAGCTAGCGATTCGGGTGCGCAATTTTCCAAATTAAATTTCCATGAATCCTGTTTCTGTTTCCGAAGGCGCCAACGCCGCTCTCCTCGAAGAATATCATCAACGCTGGCTTGATAATCCCGACTCCGTCGACCCAACTTGGCGCGCCTTTTTTCAAGGTTTCACCCTCGGCGGCGGCGCCGGACCACTCACCACCGGCTCCGCGCCAATCGCCAGCGTCAGCATCGTCGACAGTCTGAAACAGGCGCACGTTCACTACCTCATCAACGCCTACCGCGCGATCGGTCACACCCAGGCTCACCTCGATCCACTGAGCGGTCCACCACCGGCCCAACCGAAACTCCAGCTCTCCCAATTCAAGTTGAGCGATGCCGATCTCGAAACATCCTTCGACACCGGCACCTACCTCGGCGGCGGCCAAATGAAACTCCGCGACATCGTCGCCGCACTCACGCAAACTTACTGCGGCCACGTCGGAGTCGAATACGCCCACATTCAAGACCCCGATTGCCGCACCTGGCTGCAAGACCGCATTGAATCCACGAAACTCCAGCCGAGTTTCACCAAGCCGCAGAAAGTCCGCATCCTCCGCCGCCTCCACAAGGCCGAGCTCTTCGAAAAGTTTCTCCATACGAAATACGTTGGCCAAAAACGTTTCTCCCTCGAAGGCGGCGAAACCGTCATCGCCGCACTCGACGCCGTGATCGACCACTGCCCCGTCGCTGGCGTGGAGGAAATCAATCTCGGCATGGCCCACCGCGGCCGCCTGAACGTCCTTTGCAGCGTCATGCGCAAATCGTTCGACCAGCTCTTCGAACAGTTTTCTGAAAACTACATCCCCGATACCGTCGCGGGTGATGGCGACGTGAAGTATCACCTCGGCTACGAATCCATTCTCACCACCACCTCAGGTCAGACCGTCGAAGTCCGTCTCGCGGCGAATCCTTCACACTTGGAAATTGTCAACCCCGTCGTCGAAGGCAAAGCCCGCGCCCGCCAACGCGTCCGCGGCGACGCGAAAGAACGCCGCAAAGTCATGCCGTTGCTCATTCACGGCGACGCCGCCGTCGCCGGTCAGGGCATCGTGGCCGAGACCATGCAGTTTTCGCAACTTCCCGGTTACCGCACCGGTGGCACACTCCATATCGTCATCAACAATCAAGTTGGCTTCACCACTGATCCCTCCGTTAGCCGCTCGACCCGCTACTGCACCGACATCGCCAAGATGATCGAAGCACCGATTTTCCACGTGAACGGCGATGATCCCGAAGCCGTGTGCATGACCGCGCAACTCGCCCTCGATTTCCGCGTCCAATTCAAACGCGACGTCTTCATCGACATGTATTGCTACCGCAAACATGGCCACAACGAGACCGACGAGCCGTCGTTCACCCAACCGACACTCTACAAAAAAATCAGCGCCCACGCGCAGGTTTCCGCGATCTACACGCAGCAGCTACTCGCCGCCAATTCCCTCACCGCCGCCGAAGCCGACGCCATTCGCGCCGAATACTCCGCGTCACTCGACGAGAATCTGACCAAGGCAAAAACGCGCGAAGCCACCAAGGTGGAAAAACGCAAAGCCGCCGCCGCCGAGGGCATCACCACCGACGTCTTCAAAGGGTCGACCGCGATTTTCCAACCAGGCTTCTCCCACAAACCCGTCGAGACCGCCGTCAGCGCCGCGACCATCGACCAAGTGGTGAAAGCTCTCACTACGGTGCCGGAAAATTTCAAACTGCACCCCAAGATCAAGCGCTTCATCGATGGTCGCAGCGAGGCCCACAAGAATGGCGGGCCCTACGACTGGGGCATGGGCGAAGCCCTCGCCTTCGGCACGTTGCTGCTCGACGGCACGCCCGTCCGGCTCAGCGGCCAGGATTGCGAACGCGGCACATTCACCCATCGCCACTCCGTTTTCAACGACACCGAAACCGGCGCGAAATACACCGCGCTCAATCAAATCTCCACTCAGCAGGCGAAATTTTGCGTCTACAATTCCCTGCTTTCCGAAGCGGCTGTGCTCGGTTTTGACTACGGCTATTCAATGGATTTCCCGCAGATGCTCTGCATCTGGGAAGCCCAGTTCGGTGACTTCGCCAACGGCGCTCAGGTCGTCATTGACCAGTTCATCACCAGCGCCGAATCAAAGTGGCAACGCGTCAGCAACATCACGCTGCTGCTCCCGCACGGCTACGAAGGCCAGGGCCCGGAACATTCTTCCGCCCGCCTCGAGCGCTTCCTGCAATCCTGCGCCGAATACAATCTCCAGGTCGCAAATCTCACGACACCCGCGCAACTCTTCCATGCGCTGCGTCGCCAGATGAAACGCGATTTCCGGAAGCCACTTATAATCATGTCACCCAAATCACTGCTGCGCCATCCCGCCGCCGTGTCAAAGTTGGCCGATTTCACGACGGGTACTTTTCAGGAAATCATCGACGACCCAACCGATTCCGAAAAAGCCGAACGTATCATCCTCTGCTCCGGCAAAGTTTATTACGACCTCTGCGATTCCCGCGATAAAAACAAAATCGAGAACACTGCAATCATCCGCGTGGAGCAGCTCTATCCGCTCCATCGCGATCGCCTCGCCCAACTCGCCGACGCCTACGGTCGCAACGCGCGCCTCATCTGGTGTCAGGAAGAACCGCAGAACATGGGCGCGTGGACTTATATCGCGCCCCATTTGGAGGAAATTTTCGGTCGCAAAGCCACCTACGCCGGCCGCGACGCCGCTGCCTCGCCCGCGGTCGGCCTGCTCGCGCTCCACCGCATGCAGCTCGCCACCTTCCTGCAAAAAGCTTTCACTGTTTAACCCCACCTTTTTTTCCATGGCTATCGAAGTTAAAATCCCCCCGATGGGCGAATCCATCACCTCCGGCGTCCTCGCCAAATGGCACGTCAAAGACGGCGACCTGGTCAAGAAAGACCAAGCCCTCTTTGAACTTGAGACGGACAAAATCACGTCCGAAGGCACCGCCGAAGCCGCCGGCAAAATCACCTTCAAAGTCACCGCCGGCACCGAAGTGAAGATCGGCGAAATCGTCGCCACCATCGACGAAAGTGCAACCGCCGCCTCCGCGACTTCTGTTTCTGCCAATCCAAAATCTGAAATCGAAAATCCAAAATCTGGCGAGGTCGTGACCTCGCCGGCAGTCCGTCGCCTCGCGGCGGATACCGGAATAAATCCCGCCTCGATTGAAGGTTCAGGCAAAGCCGGCCGCGTCACGAAAGGCGACATGCTCGCCGCCGCCGACAAGCCCGTTGCCGCAGCTCCCGAAGTTGCGCGAATTGCTTCTACCGCGCCTTCCGCTCCGACTGTGGGCGGGGTGCCCTCACCCCGCGAGTCCGCGCCCGCGAAGTCCGGCGAACGCCAAACGCGGAGCAAGATGACCAAGCTTCGCCAGACAATTGCGACCCGCCTGGTCTCCGCGCAACACGAAGCCGCCATGCTCACCACTTTCAACGAAGTGGACATGTCCGCCGTCATGGCCCTGCGCGCAAAATATCAGGATGACTTCGTGAAGAAGAACGGCGTGAAGCTCGGCTTCATGTCCTTTTTCACCAAGGCCGTTGTCTACGCCCTCAAAGAAGTTCCTGGCGTCAACGCCCGCATCGACGGCGACTCCATTATCCAGAATCACTATTACGATATCAGCATGGCCGTCTCGACCGAGAAGGGCCTCATGGTTCCAGTGATTCGCGATTGCGACCAACTCGGCATGGCCGACGTTGAAAAAGCCATTGCCGAAGCCGCCAAAAAAGCGCGGGAAGGAAAAATCACGTTGGCCGATCTCGAAGGCGGAGTCTTCACGATCACCAACGGCGGCATCTTCGGCTCGATGTTGTCCACGCCAATCCTGAACGCGCCGCAGAGCGCCATTCTCGGGCTCCATGCCATCAACGACCGGCCTATCGCGCTCAATGGACAAGTCGTCATCCGTCCGATGATGTACCTCGCGCTCAGCTACG
>JANYFP010000310.1 GCA_025362555.1 Verrucomicrobiota bacterium | reverse complement strand
CGACATCACTCGCAGATTTCGTCTTGCTGAGATGCCTCTCACTTCCATGCGCCAATTCTTGTATTGCCTCATCCTCGCCCTGAGTTTGCTGACTCGCGTCCGTGCGACGCCCACCGAGTATACGGCCCAACCGGGCCCATTCGCCGTGAGCAGTATTGAGCAGCTCTGGCTCGACGACGGACGACATCGCGAAGTGCCGGTAAAGATATTTTATCCCAAGCAAGTTCCCGGAAAAGATCCCGTGGTATTCCCCGTGATTATTTTTTCCCATGGACTCGGTGGCTCACGCGACGGTTACGGTTATCTCGGTTCCCATTGGGCCAGCTACGGCTACATTTCTGTCCATGTGCAGCATCACGGCAGCGACAAAGAAGTCATGCATACCATGCGTCCGTTAAAAGCCCTGCGCGAGGCGGCCGCCGTCCCCGCCAATGCCATCAATCGACCGCTCGATATTCGTTTTGCCATTGATCACTTGACCGCGCTCAACACCGACGCGGCGTTCCTGTTGCACGGCCAACTTGACCTGTCGCGGATCGGTGTGGCGGGCCATTCTTTCGGCGCATTCACCACGATGGCCATCGCAGGAGCGCATTTCCCGGTTCTCGGCGATGACGCCCATAACCTCGACCCTCGCGTGAAAGCCGCCATCGCGATGAGCACTCCGACCACCCAGGATAACGATACCGCATTCGAGGACGTCAAAATTCCCGTTTTCCACATGACAGGCACAAAAGACGAATCGCCCAAAGCGCTTTCGTCCGCGAGTCCCGATCCGATTGTGGGCAACACAAAAGCGGCCGAACGCTTGCGTCCGTTTCTTCATACGAAACACGCGCCCGCCTACCTGCTCGTATTTGAAGACGGGGACCACATGGTATTCTCCGGTCGACTGACCGAGTCGCGCGCGAGCGACAAAGATTTCCAAGCCCGCGTGCTCTCGGGCTCGACCGCCTTTTGGGATGCTTGGCTTAAGGAAGATAAGGACGCCCGCCAGTGGCTCGACGACGGTGGATTCCTATCGGACGTCGGTAAACTCGGCACATTCGAGTTAACGCGGCCGCAATAGTTGTCGTCGGACCAAGGCCTATTCTGGTCAGCAACTTGTGGGCACCCCGCCCACAAAATCATTCGATTCTCCGTCTACGACTCCTCGCCCTGACGATTCAATTGGTGCCCATGTTGAACAATGCTCTTTTTGCCCCGCTCGTTGAGTTTATCGAGGACGGCAGCCAACCGGCGTTTCTTGTCGTCGGTCTGGCCAAACATTTCCAACTGACTACCTTTTTCGTCCACGCTGGAGAATCGTACGCTCACCAATCGCAAGGGCCGCGGCTTGGTCCACACGGCTTTCAATAACGACGTCACCAACGGATAAAAAGGAGCTTCCAGATCGGTTGCCTCCGTCAGGCTGTGGCCAGTCGAACTGTCTTCCATGCCCGGATAGCGAATCTTCACGGTCATGGTCTTTACGCGTTTGCCGTCTTCACGGATTTTCGGCATGAGTTCATCGATCATCCGCTTGGCGATGCGCTCGATCTCGGCGAAATCACGAATGTCTTCACCGAAAGTTTCCTGCGTGGAATAGGATTTGGCGTCCTCGTGTTCCGTCGCGACCGGACTGTCATCCTCGCCTCGCGCCATCGCCAGCAGTTGCATCCACGCGCTGCCGAACAACGCCTTCAGCTCCGCCTCACTGCGGCTGAAAAGATCGCTCACCCGGGTGATGCCCGCCGTCTCCAGAGTAAGTTCGGTCTTCTTGCCTACGCCGGGAATGACGCTGATCTTCAGGGGGGCCAGAAATGCTTCCTCCGCGCCCGGAAGCACAATCGTGAACCCGCGCGGTTTGCGCGCTTTGCTGGCGATGGCTGAGACGAGTTTGTTGGCGGCAATGCCGAACGACGTCGGGATTTTCAGTTCATCCCAGATTCGTTGCTGGAGCGCACGTAACCGCTGTTCAATTTCCGGGACCGATTTGAATCCGCACATCGTCAGATCGAGATAACCCTCATCGATGGAATTGCGCTGCACGGTGGGGGTCAGTGTCTCGCACAGATCGAACATCGATCGCGACATCGTCCCATAAAGCCCCGACGTGTGGGGCAACAAAATCAAGTCCGGACAAACTTTGAGCGCCCGTGAAGTCGGCATCGGCGTATAAACTCCACAAGCCCGCGCCTCGTAGCTGGCTGAGGAAATGATTCCCCGCTCGCGCCCACCGACCGCACACTTGGTTCCGCGCAACTCCGGTTTCAACGCCAGTTCGCACGACACAAAAAATGCGTCGGCATCAAGATGAGCGATGAGTGGCAGGTGTGACATGCGGTTTCATTTGTAGGGTGCTCCGCTCGCTCTATCCAATCCCAATCGCATGGATTTGTCCGGTTACGAAATTAGGTGAAGTCGCTGGGGCAACAGTGCACCCTCAACTCACTCGTGATTCAAGCGGTGCGGTATCACCTCAATGCGAGACGTGTGCAAAGCGCTCATCGAGCGCCCGCAGCCGTCGCGCCAGATCGCGGGCGAGATTGAGCATCACCACCCCGTACTGATCCGGCCGGTGCCGGTACAACCGGTGAAAATCAGTGCCTTTCAACGTACACGCGATCACTGCCTCAATCGCAACCACACTCGCAGAACGCAGCACGCTTTCCACCAAACTCATCTCGCCGAAAAATTCTCCCGGACCGAGATGCGCCAGCCTCACGGCGTGGTCTGTGCCGTGTCCCTTAACTACCTGCACCGACCCAGCTGAAAGAAAAAACATCCGATTCCCTTCTTCGCCTTCACCGACGATCACCGATCCGGCCCCGTACCGTTCTTCTTTGGCCATACCGGAAAGAAAGTGGACGGCCTCGTCATTGACCCCAGCCATCACGGGCAATTGATGGAGAAAACTTTCAAGCGAAGTACTCACAAAGTAAGTCAATCGGCACAAATGAGCACGTTCCAATAGTAAACCGTGATTTCGTGGCAAAGCCTGCTGGATGAGGAATCAGCCCCGGCCAGCTTCATCGTGAAGGCGTTTACCCTAAATAGTTAACCGATTGTGACGATACCAGACAACTGCTGTGTGCACCAATCCAACCAGTCTCAACCGCCGGTCAACCCAGCGGGCCAACCTAAGTTGCGTCGCTGTGCCGTCACGCCAGCCACTCCATGAACACGCCGTCGAAAAATAGTTTCTTCGTCGAAGCGCCCAAGCGCACTACCGCGAAAGATCCGGGCAACGATTCGTGGCGCGACCGCATCTCAGTAAAGTTACTCGTCGGCATTTTGCTTTTCTTTTTGATTCTGAGTTCGTCCGCTTACTTCGCCCTGCGCCTGCGCGGCCGCGAAGTAATTGCCGAACAATCCGACAAGCTCACCCGCGAAGTAGGGCGCAAGCTTGTCCTCCAGTTGCAGGAGCACATCGAAGCCAGCGAAACTCTCGCGCGCACCGAGGCCACCCTCGGCGAAACTTTGCCCCGCGATGTGGCTCTCTACAAAACCCTGCTGCCAAAAGTAATTAATCTCCAAAACAAACGCGCGCTCATCGCGGGAGGCGGCATCTGGCCCGAGCCAGGACAATTCACTGCCGGTGTCGCGCGACGTTCATTTTTCTGGGGCAGAAACAAAGAGGGTGCGCTCGACTATTTCGACGACTACAACGCCGCTGACGGTCCGGGTTATCACCACGAGGAATGGTACGAACCGGCACGCCACATCCAACCCGGTCGCGTATATTGGTCGAAGAGTTACATGGACCCGTACTCCTTCGAACCGATGGTCACGTGCACCGCGCCCCTGTA
>JANYFP010000266.1 GCA_025362555.1 Verrucomicrobiota bacterium | reverse complement strand
GTTTTAAACCGTGGAGAAAAATTTCTGCAACAATTGGCACATTTCAGGCAGTCAATTTTTTCAAAGGCTTCTTCGTGCAAATCAGGCAATTGTTTCAATACCTTATTCTTATCTGCCCGTTTCAAAAAATTGGATATTTTTTTTGATGTTCGGCTGATTTTTTCTCCCGGCTTTACCGGCTCCAATGCCGTTGCTGGTGGTGGCGGTGCTGCGATGCGCCCGGTCGGTGTGGTCTGAATCGCAGGTGGGTGCTGAGTGAGGTAGGCGCGGGCGGCCTGACGTTCAGCGGAGTCGAGAAAGTGGTCGCCGTTGCGATCGAATTGTTCGACGAGTTTTAGTTCCTGCGGTTGAGCAAGCGGGGTGGGGGCCGGCGGGCTAGAGGGTTGGTCGGCGTGTAATCCAACGGTGGCGTGGAACGCGAATAAACTGGCGCAAAATAGAAGAGAGGAAGATTTCATGCGGAGGCAGCGTCGGACGATTTCACCCGAGAATACGGGGCGCGGTAAAATTGATCCGTGGAATTGCAGGGATGTGATTCGTGTCTCCGAGCGTTTGTTCCGCGATCAATTCCGATGATGATCGAAAAGGTGCGAAAATATTTTGCTCTGACCTTCCGCCATGCGGGCAGGAGAGGGAGTTTGCGGCCGATTGCTCAACCGGGTGGCCACGCGAGTGGGCGTTGGCCGAGGAGATGCACGTGCAGATGGGGGACGCTTTCGCCGCCGTCTCGGCCGTTGTTGATGACGAGGCGGTAGCCGGATTCAGACACGCCCAGTTTTTTCGCGAGTGCTGCGGCGGTGAGTAAGAGGTGGCCAAGGGTGGCTTGATCGGCGGTGATGGCTTCACCGATCCGGGCGATGAGTTTTTTGGGAATGATGAGCACATGCACCGGCGCCTGCGGGGCGATGTCGTGAATGGCGATGCAGAGATCGTCTTCGTGTGCGAGCTTCGCGGGAATCTCGCGATCGATGATTTTCTGGAAGAGGGTTTTCATGGGTTTACAGGAGAAGTGGACTAATGCGCTGACCGAAGAAGCCCGGATTTTCACAGGAGGGAACGGAGGAAACAGAGAATTAGAGATTGGCGCCGGGTAATATGAATCGGGAGACGCCTTCGGTTAATTTTGGCACATTGAAATTAATCAGTAAACCAAGTGGAACGTTGAGTAACTTCATATAGCTCAAAAGTTGTGCTTTATGGATGGGCAAAATGTGCTCAACGGCTTTGGCTTCGACCAACACACAACCTTCGATTAGGACATCAAACTTGAGGGGTTCTTCTTTGGTGAAGCCTTTATAGGAGATTTGAACCGTTTTCTGGTTCACGGCTGAAAGCGGACGCAATTCCAGTTCACGCATGAAGCACCACTCATAGATTGATTCAACCAAACCCGGGCCTTTGTCTCGATGCACCGCAATTGCTGCCCCAATAATTGACTCCGTTAGTTTGGTTGCCTGCGGGAAAAGCGGGTGCATTGATTTAGCTCTGTTTCCTCTGCGTCCTCCTGTGAAAACAGGAATCGGTTTAGAGAAACAATAGATTCATATTCGCGCTGCGGCGGGTGCGGGCGGCGGCGAGGTCGCGGATCAACGTGAGTGTATCATCGTAGTTTTGACGGCGGCGCTCAGTCCAGCGTTTCGTTGGCGGACAATGCGCGGTGCGCAGATTCGTGATCAGCAGCGTGGACTCTGGATAAGCGGCGAGTTGTCGCAGGCCCTGCATCACTCCGGCTCGCGCGAAGAGCGGTGAATCTCCGGTGTCGTCCGCGTTGGCGTCCCAATGAAAAAACCCGTGCTGTGGCTGACCGGCACAGAGGCGCTCGAAGAGTTGGGCCACAGCTTTTACAAAGGAAGGATCGGTTAGCTCGCGTTCTAAGCTGTCCCCGAGGCTGGTGCTGATGGCGTCGTCGATTTGCTGCGCGAGGTAAAGATCCTGTCCTGTGAGCGGAGCGAACAGCGCGTTCAGGTAGTGCAGTCGGCGCAGTTGCAGGGAGCGCGTCATTTCTTGGGCTTCGTGCTGTCGGGCGCTGCGGCGCGAGCATCTTCTGGCCCAAGATTGCTGATCTCGTGCACGAATTCCGAGACGTCACAGAATTCTTTATAAACTGACGCGAAGCGGACGTAGGCGACTTGGTCGGTTTTGCGCAGGCGCTGCATGACGTGTTCGCCGATGGCGCTGGTGGGAACTTGGCTGTCGTACTGAGCTTCGACCGCATCAAGGACATCCTCGATGAGCATTGTGATTTGTTCGTTGTCGACTGGGCGCTTGTGGCACGAGGCCCGGATGGCGCGGAGAAGTTTGTCGCGATCAAATGGCTCCTGACGGCCATCCCGTTTGACGACGACCATGTTGTCCCGCACGAGGGTTTCGGTCGTGGTGAAACGGTTGCCGCACTCCAAGCATTCGCGGCGGCGGCGGGTGTTATTGCCGTCGCGGGCGATGCGAGAGTCGATCACTTTGTCCTCAATGGAGGTGCATTTGGGGCAACGCATGGCGGTCAGTTCAGGGTGAGGAAATTTTGCAGAATCTTCATGCCGCCTTCGGTGGCAATGGATTCAGGATGGAACTGGACACCGAAAACGGGGAATTGTTTGTGGCGGAGTCCCATGATTTCGCCTTCGGCGGTGTCGGCCGTGATTTCGAGGCAGTCCGGCAGGCTTGAGCGTTCGACCAAGAGTGAATGATAGCGCGTCGCTGTGAACGGGGAGGGAAGTCCTTGAAAGATATCGGTGGCGCGGTGGTTGATCGGCGAGAGTTTGCCGTGCATTTGACGTGGCGCCCGAATCACATTGCCGCCGAAGAGCTGGCCGATCGCTTGATGGCCGAGGCAGACGCCGAGCACGGGTTTTTTGCCCGCAAAAGTTTTTATGATGTCGAGACTTACGCCAGCATCGGAAGGGGTGCACGGACCGGGAGAGATCAGGATACGGTCTGGATTCAGTTTCAGGGCTGCGTCGGGCGTGATCTCGTCGTTGCGAAAAACGCGCATGGGCACGCCCAGTTGGCCGAAATATTGGACCAGGTTGAAGGTGAACGAATCGTAGTTGTCGATTACCAGCAGCATTTTTGAGAAACTTAGCCAGCAATTGACAGCCGGTCAAGTCCGCGGGCAGGGTGAGTCCCCGCCGATGCCAGATCACTTTCAGCTGTTAAAGACCGACACAACCACCGCCGCCAGACGGGGGCGTTTACAGACGTTGCACGGGGTGATTGAGACGCCGATTTTTATGCCGGTCGGCACGCAGGGCACGGTTAAATCCCTGACGCCGGTGCAGATTCGCGAGACGGGGGCGCAGATCATTTTGGGTAATACTTATCATTTGAACCTTCGACCGGGATCGGAGTTGGTGCGAGATTTGGGCGGGTTGCATAAATTTATGGGGTGGGATGGGCCGATTTTGACAGACAGCGGCGGCTTCCAGGTTTTCAGCTTGGCGAAATTGCGTGATATACAGGACGACGGGATCGCCTTCCAGTCGCACATCGACGGCAAAAAGTTGTTTCTCGGTCCACGCGAAGTGATGGCGATCCAACGCAACTTGGGTTCGGACATCGCGATGGTGATTGATGAGTGTCCGCCATGGCCGTGCACGCGCGAGGAATGTCGGCAGGCGGTTGATCGCAGTTATCGCTGGGCGCAGCAGTGCAAACAGATCGCGACGGACAATGGGTTTCTGGGTGAAGGGCACCATGTGTTTGCGATCGTGCAAGGTTCGACGTTTGACGACTTGCGCCGGGAAGCGGCGGAGTCACTCGCCGCACTGGATTTTCCCGGCTACGCGGTCGGAGGAGTGAGCGTCGGCGAGCCCGAGCCGGAGATGCTGAAGCAGGTTGGTGCGGCGACTCCTTTTCTGCCCGCGAACAAACCGCGCTACACGATGGGGCTTGGTACGCCGCCGCAGATTTTAAAAATGATTGCCCTCGGCGTGGACATGTTTGACTGCGTGCATCCGACGCGCGTGGCGCGCAATGGCGCGGCGTTTACGCCGGATGGATTGATCAATCTGCGCAACGAACGCTACCGCGCGGATCCGAAACCGATTGTCGAAGGCCTCGACAATTATACCTGCCGGCAATTCTCGCGGGCGTATTTGCGGCATCTGGTGATGGCGAATGAGATTCTCGCGTGCACCTTGCTCACGCTGCACAATCTGCATTTCTATCTCGATCTCATGGCGCAGGCCCGCGCGCATATTGAAGCCGGCGATTACGGAGTCTGGCACCGTGCGTGGATCGAGCGCTATGAAGCCGGCGAACGGAATCAGCTCAGTGTCGGCGGACAGAGTTCCTAGCGGAGGGCGGTGAGCCGCAATAGGCGCGGAGTTTTTCCAGACCGTGGGTCAGCGCGAGGGGTGAGAAAGCTCGACGAGGTAAAGTTCAGTGTTTTCGCCCTGCCAGATCAAAAGCGGATCGACACTCCAAATAGCCTTTAAATCCGAGGGAACCTTATCTCGGAGATGGCGAAAGCGATTTAGTACCAGCCAAATTCGTTTGGCCTCAGGGTTGAGCTGCTTGAGGTCCGCAATAAAGGCATCTCGGTCGACCAATCCCATCGCAGGTTGCAAGGGGGCGGATTGCCAATTCACGATTCGTCGGCCCTCCACTACCGTGAGACCTGAAGGGTACGGCATCGTTTTTGCGTAGACCCGATGGGTTGGGACCGCCGGGCTCGAGACATAGACAACATCTCCGGGTCGCGCGTCGCGTTTTACCCGAGTCAATGCCTCGACGACCAGGTTGGGGTCTGTGGCTTTGGGCAAGGCGGTGAATTGCTTGCCCAAGACATAAAGACCCAACAGCAGGCAACCTACCGCCATGATTTTCTCCAGCCGTAATCGGACGCCCAGACGGCAACTTTCCGCGAGCGAAAGAACGAATCCTAAAATTATGACGGGGTGTAGAAAAATTACGAGGCGGCCGAAAAAGGGGGCTTTGTGCACCATGCCCGCAGCCCAGTAGAGGGCGATTGGGAATAGCACGATTAGCAAGGGAACGTCGCGTTTCCGCAGGAGCCAGAAAAGTCCTGGGACCGCAAGAATGATGAGAGCCTGAGTCGTTCGCCAGGGGAGCTCATGGTAACGAATTAATTCTGCCAGCAAACCAGTCCAATGAGCCAACCCGGCCGCGTCAAATGGAACACCGGGGTAAGTGTTCGCCCAGTAGTTGATCATGACTTCGTCCTGGAAGTTGCCTGCGATAACCCAGTGGTAGTTTGCGAGGAAGAGTGGGCCCCAGCAGAGTCCAAACAGAAGAAAATTTTTCGGAATGAAAAGCAGCGAGCGTTTGGCGGCAGGGAGAGCGAGGGCGGCCCCCATCACACCGCAAAGTGCGAAAACCGCAGTGTGGGAAAATAAAATGCAGACGGTTCCGGCACCAGCCAACAGCCACCTGGCCCGCTTGTTCTCCGGCTCATCAAACCAACGGAGGGCGAGATAAATCAGCAGCGTCGTTACCAGTGATTCAGTGCTATATTGTTTAAGCTCTTGGGCGTAGTAGAGCAGGCGTTCGGAAAACGCGCAGAATGCGATGGCGATAAGTCCGGCAAGAGGCGGAAGAATCCGCGAGCTCAGCCGCCAAAAAATCAACAATTGCGCCAGTGATGCCAGGAGAGGGACGAGCCGGAAGGGCTGCTCGCTGAGACCGAAAACACTGACGCACGCTTTCACCGAAATTAAAAAAAGAACCGGTGCGCTTTGGGCAAACTCGAGTGGGCTGAGCAGTCCGGACCAGGATCGGTCTATAATATTCGCGGCAATGCGGACCTCATCCAGCCACAAATTTCTTCCCCCCAGCCAACCGGCGATGCGCAGGACGATGCCTGCAATTACGACGAGCATTGCGACGGTGCCGATTTTTCCCGCAGCAAAGTCATAATTTGATTTTAGCCGGGTCAGCGGGCGCATCAATAAAACCTGTGCAGTAAGGTGAGTGCAGACAAGACCGGAACGCCATTTTGCCAGGCGCTTTTCCCGCAAGCAGATTGCATGTCTGACCCAACCCGCTAGGTGTTTTTCTCCTTGAAGCACGCATTGGACTGGTCGCTCCACCCTATGGTTTGGTGCAGGTTCGAAGCTGGCTGAGGGTATCTTTTGCGAGCGAAGTCGCAGTCGAAGTTCGGGCTGATTGGGCAGATCTTTTGCTGGTCCCCTGTGCAAGTTTTGCTGGCAAGGCGGCGGTCGATTGCCTAAATTAAATCAATGCGTATTCTTATCACTGGCGGAGCTGGATTTCTGGGTAGTCACTTGTGCGATAAACTGATCGCTCAAGATCACGATGTGGTCTGCCTCGATAATCTTTTTACCGGGAGCAAAGCCAACATTGCGCACCTGCTCGGCAATCCGAAATTTGAATTTGTCCGTCACGACGTGATCGACCCGTTTAAATTTGAGGTCGATCAAATCTATAATTTGGCGTGCCCGGCTTCGCCACCGCATTATCAATTCAATCCCATCAAGACCACGAAGACGTCGGTCATGGGCGCGATCAATTGCCTTGGCCTGGCGAAGCGCCTAAAGGCCCGGGTGTTTCAAGCGAGTACGTCCGAAGTTTACGGTGATCCCTCCGTTCATCCGCAGCCAGAAAGCTACTGGGGAAATGTGAATCCGATCGGCAAGCGCTCGTGTTATGACGAGGGCAAACGCTGCGCCGAGACGCTGTTCTTCGACTATCATCGCGAGAACAAAGTCGATATCCGCATCGTCCGCATTTTTAACACCTACGGCCCACGGATGCATCCGAATGACGGGCGTGTTGTTTCCAATTTTATCGTGCAGGCGCTGAAGGGCGTCGATCTCACGATCTACGGCGACGGTCAGCAAACGCGTTCCTTTTGTTATGTGGACGATCTCCTTGAAGGGTTTGTTCGCCTCATGGAGCAGACGGAAACCGTCGGTCCGGTGAATATCGGCAATCCCGGAGAGTTCACGATGCTCGAGCTCGCGGAGCAGGTGCTGAAACTCACCAAGAGCAAATCCAAGATCATCCATAAGCCGCTTCCGACTGACGATCCGCGGCAGCGCCGGCCTGACATCACTTTGGCCAAAAAATATTTGAAGTGGGAGCCGAAGGTGCAGCTGAACGAAGGCCTCAAGCGTACCATCGCTTATTTTAAGACGAAGGTGTGATCGAACGTTCTCACCGGGGAATTTTTATTTCCCGTGGGACCAGTTTGGCCCGAGGCTGGTGCTTGCAAACAAACCCTGACTAATGAAAGCAGGGGCTGCGCTCGTCAGCTGCTGCTCTGCGATTGGGTCTGCGTTTGTGCGAACGCGGATGAATCTTTCGGCGCGTCGTCTTCCATGCGGGTGACGAGGACGTCGACCGTCAGATGGCGCTTCCCGGTGCCGCGGTAGGTGCCTTTGAGCGGGGAAACGTCCGCATAATCGCGGCCGGCGGCGACCTTCACGTAATGGCCATCAGCCAGGCGATTGTTGGTCGGATCGAGACCGCACCAGCCGGGACCTGGAATAAAAACTTCGACCCAAGCGTGGCTGGCTTGCGCGCCCTTGAGTTGGTCGGCGGGCCCGTTGTAGAGATAGCCACTGACGTACCGCGCCGGAATCTTGATCGCGCGACACAACCCGAGCATCACGTGGGCGAAATCCTGGCAGACCCCCGTACGCGTGGAGAGCACTTCGCGCATGTGGGTGTGCGCATTGGTGGAGGCGGGTTGATAGCGAAACTCGCGGAAAATATACTGCATGATGGTTTGAGCCGCTTGCCAGGCATCGGTCTGGCCAGCGGTCACATCAAGGGCGAGTCGCCACAATTCCGTGCCGGTTTCGACGTAGGTGCTCGATTGCAGAAAATCGTAGCAGCGTTCCTGACGCAGACATTCGCCAATGTTGGCGAGGGGGAATGGAGTTAATTCCGACGCGATGACCGGCACGTCTCCGGTCGTTACCACGGAGTTGGCTTCGACACTCAGCTCCGAATGAAGCTGTGTAATTTCGAACAGGTGAACGTAATTGAAATGGAAATCGAGGTAGTGCGAGAGCCGCGAGGGCGGCAGGATTTTCAGTAGAAAACTCTGACAGCTTTGCGCACCGGTGCTGACCGGTTGCAGGCGGCATTCATTGAAGCTATCGCGCACGCTGGTCTCATACTTGAAGCGGGTGCGATGAAGAACATGGAGTTTCATGCGATCGGCGGCGGGCAGGAAGCCCGGCTGACCGAGTCACTGCAACCCACTTTTGCGAGCAGGGCAGTCTGCTGTTGCTGTTCTTCCTGCTGCTGGAGTTCGAATTCCTCCGGAAAGAGGAAGGGTTGGAAAATATAGGCTTGGAATAGCGCGTCACCAATCGCGTTCAATTTCGCCTGCGTGACATCGATGTAGGTGTGGAGTCCGACTTCAAAAACATCCTCCACCGTGCTGAATTGAAGTTCGGCGAGCAGCCGTCCGCAGAGTTTCTCCGCGTCATTGCTAAAGCGTCCTTCATGGACTCCGGAAATTCGGCGTAGCACGGTGTTGAGATGGCGGACCGAGAAGCGCACGGAGCGCGGAAATTCATCCGATAGCAGCAGAAGTTCGGCGACGAGCGCGGGTTGGACTTCGGCCCCATGCAACGCTTTGTAGGCGTCCCACGCACTGCAGGAGCGGAGCACGGCGGCCCAGCCGAGGGCATCGGTTTGGCTGGGAGCGGAGGGCATGCCTTTTTCCGGTAACGAGGCGTGGCGGACATCGAGGATGCGGGAGGTTTTATCCGCGCGTTCGAGATAGCGTCCCGCTTGCATGAAAAACCACCCTTCGTTGCGCACGACGGTGGCGTCGGTCAGGCCCTGCAGGAGCAGGGAGCCGTTTTTGATCGTGAGAAAAAAATCAGACGGACTTTCCTGCCAGAGTTCCTCGGCCTTTGGTGAATAGAGAAACAGATAGAGCCGATTGAGTTCCTCCCACAATTCAGCGGTGATCTGGTCGCGCACCATGCGGGCGTTTTCGCGGGCTTGGGCGATGGAGGTTAAAATCGAATTTGGATTCTCAGCTTGGAAAACGAGAAATTCCGTGACGGTTTGGCCCGTGGTGCGGGGATGCAGGCGACGGAACAGTTCCTCATCGCCCGAACTTTGGACAATCGGAATCCAATGGGCGTCGAGTCCGCTGTCGTCGAGACTGCGGAAATCGAGAAGGAGTTGGAGATTCACATCCACGAGGCGCGCGATGCTTTCGGCGCGCTCGATGTAGCGACTCATCCAGTAGAGATTATTGGCGACACGGCTTAGCATGGGGAAAGGGAAATTTCAAAAGACCGGAAACCAAAGGCCAAAGTATTTCCCGCCGGGCGCTGCGCCGGCGAGTACGATGGTTTGAGGTAAAGGTGGTTTGTTTGAGATTTGAACACTGGGGTTTTGGATTTTGGCCGTCGGCGATCGCTTAGTGTTTACCGTAGAGGACCCAGGTTTCTTTGCTGCCGCCACCTTGGGAGGAGTTGACGACCAGGGAACCTTTGCGCAGGGCAACGCGAGTGAGACCGCCGGGGATGATGACTGTCTTTTCGCCGTAGAGGACGAAGGGGCGAAGATCGATGTGGCGGCCGGCGAAACCTTCGCCTTCGCAGTGCGTCGGGTGGCGCGAGAGTGAAATCATCGGCTGACCGATGTAGTTGCGTGGCTCGGCGAGGATGCGTTTGCGAAAATCGTCGCGCTCGGCGACGGTGGCGTGCGGGCCCATCAACATGCCGTAACCGCCGGCCTCGTTGGCGGCTTTGACGACGAGCTTGTCGAGATTCTCGACCATGTATTTCCGGTCGGCTTCCTCGCTCGCGAGAAACGTTGGCACCTGTTGCAGGAGTGGCTCCTGGTCGAGGTAGTACTTGATGATGCGAGGGACAAAATAATACATCACCTTGTCGTCTGCGACGCCGGTGCCGATGGCGTTGGCGAGAGCGACGTTGCCGGCGCGATACGCATTGACCAAGCCGGGCACGCCGAGAGCGGAGTCTTTGCGAAAGACCGTCGGGTCGAGGAAATCGTCATCGATGCGGCGATAAATAACATGCACGGGGCGCAGCCCCTTGGTCGTGCGCATGAACACATGTTGGTCGCGTACGAGGAGATCGCGCCCTTCCACGATCTGGATGCCCATTTGTCGCGCCAAGTAAGTGTGTTCAAAGTAGGCCGAGTTGTACGCGCCCGGCGTGAGCAGCACGACATTCGGCTCGGCGACACCGGCGGGCGAGATGTGGCTGAGCATTTTGAGCAGCTCACTGGAATAATTTTCCACGGGGCGAACTCCACCGGCTTCGAAAATTTCGGGAAAGGTGCGCTTCAATGCCCGCCGATTTTCCATGACATAACTGACGCCGGAGGGACAGCGGCCATTGTCTTCGAGGACGAGGTAATTGCCTTTGTCGTCACGAATGATGTCGGTGCCGCAAATGTGAATGTAGATATCGCGCGGCACATCCACGCCGACAAATTCGCGGCGAAAATGTTTGGCCGACATCACATAGTGGGCGGGGATGGTGCCGTCCTTGATGATGTTTTGCTCGTGATAGATATCGTGGAGAAAAAGATTCAGGGCTGTGATGCGTTGGACGAGGCCCGCTTCCAGTTTTTCCCACTCGTCGGCCGGGATGATCCGGGGCACAAGATCGAAGGGGAAGATGCGTTCGGCACCTTGCGAGTCGCCATAGACGTTGAAAGTCACGCCTTGGCGGAGAAAAGCGAGGTCCACGGCGCGCCGTTTGGCTTCGAATTCTTCGGGCCCGACATTGCCAAAGTGTTTGAGGAAGTGCCGGTAATGTGGTCGGACGGTGCCATCGGCTCCGATCATCTCATCGAAGAATGCCTCGGGTGCATAGTTCTGAAAGGCATCGGGAAGCGCGTTATTGCTGGCAGGACGTTTGGGCGATCTTGGGGTAGCCATGCGATTCATGTATCCCTACAGAAAGCAGGTGGCATGCAAACCCTGATTTTTTTTGCGAACTTCTCGTTTCATGGGGCCTCGGCGGCACCAAAACGTGACATCTTTTGCCATTTGCCAACCTCCCAGACGTAGTTTTCATTCTTCCGCTTCAATGCTCAGCTTCCTTTTCAAGAAATTTTCTGGCCGGCACCATCGCAAGTACGTGGAAAAATGCCGTCCCATCGTCACCCGCATCAACGAGTTTGAGCTGCAATACCAGGCGCTCACCGATGAACAGCTTCGCGCCAAGACGGATGAGTTCCGCGAGCGCATCGCCAAGGGCGAAACGCTCGACGCGATTCTGCCCGAGGCCTTTGCCGCCGTGAAAAACGCCGCGCGCCGCCTCTGCGGTCGCAAGGTCATCGTTTGCGACCACGAGCTCACGTGGGATATGGTGCACTTTGACGTGCAATTGATCGGCGGCATCACGCTGCACGAGGGCCGCATCTCCGAAATGGCGACCGGCGAGGGCAAAACGCTCGTCGCGACTCTGCCGCTTTACCTCAACGCGCTGACCGGCAAAAACGCCCAGCTCGTTACGGTTAACGATTACCTGGCTCGCCGCGACTCCGAGTGGATGGGGCACCTTTACACGTTTCTTGGCATCACCGTTGGTTGCATCCAGCAGCAAATGCACTCGGACGTGCGCCGCGAAATGTATAATCGCGGTATCACCTACGGCACCGCGTCAGAATTCGGCTTCGACTACCTGCGCGACAACGGCATGGCCACGCGCAAAGAAGAGCAGGTGCAGCGCGATCATTTTTTCTGCATCGTGGACGAAATTGACTCCATCCTCGTCGACGAAGCGCGCACGCCACTGATCATTTCCGGCCCGGCTCCGATCGAGCGCGAACAACCCTTCACCCGCCTGAAACCCGGCGTGGCTTCCCTCGTCAGCGATCAGCTTCGCCTGATCAACCATCTCGTCAAAGACGCGACCGACCTCTTGGAAAAACCCGGCGTCACCGCCGAGGAACGTCAGACCGCCGCGATGAAAATGCTCCAGGTCAAACTGGGCATGCCGAAGAATAAATTGCTGATGCGCCTCCAGGAAAATCCGGAATGGCGCAAGCTCCTCGACAAAACTGACGTCGAGATGCACAGCGATTTTAACAAGGACGAACTCTACAAATTCAAAGAGGAATTGTTCTTCACCATCGACGAGAAAAACCATCAGGCCGATCTCAGTGAAAAGGGCCGGACCACTCTTCGTCCCACCGATCCTGACGCCTTCGTGCTGCCCGATCTCGCGACCATTTTTATCGATATCGAAAAAGAAACGAAGTCGACGCCTGAAGAAAAAGATCAGGCCAAGCGCGATGCGCAGTCCCGCTACGAAGTCGTCTCCGAGGACATCCACGCCTTGTCGCAACTCCTGCGGGCTTATTCGCTTTACGAACGCGATGTCGAGTACGTCGTGCAAGATGGCAAAGTCGTGATCGTCGACGAAAACACTGGCCGCATCATGTCCGGTCGCCGCTGGTCCGATGGCTTGCACCAAGCCGTCGAGGCGAAAGAAAATGTTAACATCGAGCGCGAGACGCGCACCTACGCCACGGTCACGATTCAGAATTACTTCCGCATGTACGAGAAGCTCGCGGGCATGACCGGCACGGCCGAGACCGAAGCGACCGAGTTCCACGAGATCTATCACTTGTCCGTCACGCAGATTCCGACGAACCAGCCGTGCATTCGCATTGATAAAAACGATTCCATCTTCAAAACGCGTCGCGATAAATATAACGCGGTCGTGAAGCAGGTGCAGGAAGCGCAGCAGCGCGGTCAGCCGGTCCTCGTCGGTACCGTCACCGTCGAGCAGTCCGAAGTGCTCAGCCGCATGTTGAAGCGCGCGGGGGTCATCCACACCGTGCTCAACGCCAAGTTCCACCAGCAGGAAGCCGAGATTATCACGCGCGCGGGTCACCGCGGTTCCGTCACTATCGCCACGAACATGGCCGGCCGCGGCACCGATATTAAATTGGGCGAAGGCGTCCGCGAGCTCGGCGGTTTGTTTGTTGTCGGCACTGAGCGCCACGAATCCCGTCGCGTCGACCGCCAGTTGCGCGGTCGTTGCTCGCGTCAGGGCGATCCGGGTACGACAAAGTTTTTCCTTTCATTGGAAGACGATCTCATGCGCCTTTTCCTCCAAGGCAACTTGGCTTCACGCATCATGGAAGGTGCGATGGTCGAAGGTGAGGAGCTGGAGCATTCCCTGCTCAATCGTTCCATTGAGTCCGCGCAGAAAAAAGTGGAGCAGCAGAATTTCTCCATTCGCAAACGCCTGCTCCAATACGACGACGTGCTCAACAAGCAGCGCGAGGTAATCTACGGCATCCGCAACGGCGCGCTGCACGAAGATCGGCCGAAGGGTATTATCTTCGAGATGATTGAGGATGAATTGTTGAGCCGGTTGGAGACCGCAGGCTTTGGGGAGAAGGGCGGTACGTCCACCTCCAGTGTGGAGGGCTTGGTCGGCTGGTTGAATTCGCATTTTCCCGTTAGCGTCAAGGTCGAGGAATTGGCCGGTCGGCGCGATGTCGACGCTGTGCAGAAAGAGCTCGTTGAAAAAATCAAGCAGGCTTACGCGCTCAAGGAATCTGTCGAGGATCCCGCTGCGCTGGGTGGGCTCGAGCGCTATATTATCATTAATGCGATCGATCACCACTGGCAGGAACATCTCACCGAAATGGAAGAGCTCCGTCGGTCCATCGGCCTGCGCAGCTACGGTCAAAAAGATCCGTTATCCGAATACAAGGGCGAGGCTTTCCGTTTCTTCGAGGAGCTGATGAACAACGTCCGACTGCAGATTTGCACGAGCCTCTTCCGCTCTGCGACGAACCGCGACGCATTCGAAAATCTTTTCGCGATCCTCTCGCGTTCAGCCCGTCTGCAGGGTCCGGCCGCTGCGCCGACTGCGTTGGCTGCCGCCACGCAGGTGGCCGATGCTCCGGCGGGAGATCAATCGACTCTTCCGGTCGAGCAGGAAGTGAAGCTGCCGACGATCACGATCCGGCGCGAAACACCGAAGGTGGGACGCAACGATCCATGCCCGTGCGGCAGCGGCAAGAAATACAAAGCCTGCCACGGCGCGAGCTGAGGCGGGACCGATAACGGCGGTGTCAGCGATGGCCCCGCCGCTTGCTTTTGATCGCACTTCAACCGAGTACGTCAACATCCGGCCTGAGATAGGTCGTCGACGTGTGAGTGTCTCGGTGCTCGGCGGTTGGAAATAGGCGAGCTGTAGGAGGGGCTTTATGCCCCGATTCAGCACACCCGAAGGAATCGAATCTTAAAATCGCGGCATAAAGCCGCTCCTACCTAAGGAAACGCTGATTTAATCTGATCATGATCGGAGACCGAGGGGAGACAGGCATGTGGGGTGCTACTGAGCAGGCCATGACACAACAGACGACATTCGCCCACGCGGAGTTTAGCGCGAAGAAGAAGCAGACGCGCC
>JANYFP010000236.1 GCA_025362555.1 Verrucomicrobiota bacterium | reverse complement strand
AGTGAGGCCGGACGCGAGCGGCACCGGTACACTGAGCACGGGCAAGCCGCCGAGGCTGGCGGGGGCGGTGAGTTTAATAATGCTGCGGCGCAATTCGACGGTGCAGTCAGCTTTGTGCGGGGCAACGCTGGGTGTCGCGGGCAGAATTAAATAATCGAAATCCATGAAAAACGTCCGCCACGCGGCGCGGACTTCTTCCAACTTGGCGCGCGCGCGCGCAATTTGCCCGGAGGGATAATTTTCGGCGTCATGGAAACGCTGCCAGATAACCGGATCGTAATGCTCGCGATAGGATGCGAGCCAGTCGCGATGGACGACGTGCGCTTCACTCATGCCGATCGTGAGGTAGGCATCGACGGCGTCCTGCCAGGAGTTGAGAAGCATTGCTTGGGTTTGCGCGCCGGCGGGTGGGCAATAGCGAGCGGCGGCCGCATCGCAGGCGCGGGCCAACTCGCTCTCCGGATTGGGCAGCAATGCACCCATCGGCACATAGCACCCACGCGGCGTCGACTGGGGAGTTGCGGTGAGCGTTGCTTCACCAACGAGTGCCCGCCACGTCGTGAGCAGGTCGGTGGCGTTGGCGGTAAACCAACCGGCAGTATCCATCGTGGGCGCGAGCGGAAACGCATCGGTGATCCACTCCTGCCGGGGCGTCAGGCGAAAACCAAACAGCCCACAAAAAGCCGCCGGCACACGGATCGAGCCACCCGTATCGGTGCCAATGGCGAGCGGGACAACTCCGGCCGCCACCAACGCGGCGGAGCCACTGCTGGATCCGCCGCTCAGGCGGTCGGGAAATTGCGGATGAGGGCAGTCACCGTAATGCGGATTTTCGCCGGTGAGGCCCGAGGCGAATTCGACGAGATGGGTTTTGCCCGCGCAGGCTGCGCCGAGTGCCTGGAATCGCCGGGCGATCCGGCTGTCGCATGAAGGTGTCGGTCGCACTTGGTCGAGAAAGGTGGACCCGGCTTTTGTTGGCACTCCGGCCAAGTCGAACAGATCTTTCAGGAGGAAGGGGAGGCCGTGGAAGGGGTGAGGTTCTGCGTTAACTGAAATCGCGAGGGCGGCTGCGAGCTCCGCTTCGGGTCGCACCCACGCGAGCGCGGCAGTGCGCAACGCCGGTGATAGCGCGGCGATGCGGGCATGGACTTCATGGGCGGCGACGGTGGGTGGCATCGCCTGCCAAGCGGCAAATGGCAAAGTGGCTGGCGTTTTTTGGGCGAGTGTGTCCATTCGGGGACATTCATGGAGCCAGTTTCCCCCATCGTCAATTTTACCTCGTTGCAAAAACGCTACGGCGATGGACCGTTGATCTTGGATGAGATCAACCTGGCGCTGCAGCCGGACGACTTTGTCACGTTTATCGGGCCGAGTGGATGTGGGAAATCCACGGTGTTGAAGCTGGTGTCGGGGCTCAGTCCATGGACGAAAGGCGGGTTGACCGTGGCTGGTCTGAAACCGCGGGAAGCGCGCGACCGGCAGGCGTTTATTTTTCAGGACGCGACTTTGCTGCCGTGGCTGACGGCGCAGCTAAATGTGGAAATGCCTTTGCGATTGCGTGGAGTAAACGCCGGTGAACGCGCCGAGAAAGCGCGCCAGATGCTCGCGCTGGTGGGCTTGGGCGAAGTGAGGGATTATTATCCGCGGCAACTTTCCGGCGGCATGAAAATGCGGGTGTCCATCGCGCGTGCGTTGACGCTGGCGCCCCAATTGTTGCTGCTCGATGAACCGTTCGGCGCACTCGACGAGATGACGCGCAACCGGCTAAACGAGGAGTTGTTGGCGCTGCGGGCGCAGTCGTCTTTCACGGCCATGTTCGTCACGCACTCGGTGAGCGAGGCGGTGTTTCTATCGAATCGCATCGTGGTGATGTCGGCGAATCCCGGGAGATTTCACGCCGAGGTGAAGGTCGATTTTGCCTATCCCCGCCGACCGGATTTGCGCGAAAGCGCGGCATTTCAGGCCAAGGTCAATGAGGTGTCGGCTTTGCTGCACGAAGTGGAGGAACCGGTCCGCGCATGAAAAAAATCACTCCGTTTCTTACCTGGTTGTTACCCTTGCTGAGCGGACTGTGCTTCGTGGCATTGTGGTATGGCGTGCGGTCGGCCAGCGGGTTGAAGAGTTGGATTTTGCCGACGCCGCTGGAAATTATTGAGGCGGCGTGGAGGGAACGGGAACGTCTGTGCGACGCGGCGGGTCATACGGCTTTGGGGGCGCTCGGCGGTTTTTTGCTCGCGGCGTTCGTGGGTTTTTTCACGTCAATGCTGCTCGGCGTTTCCGGCGTTTTACGGGCGAGCCTTTATCCGTGGTTGCTTGTGTTGCAGATGACGCCGGTGATTGTGCTGACGCCAATCATCATGTTGTGGGCGGGGCCGGGCATGCCGGGCATCATTGCGATTACGTGGCTGATCAGTTATTTCCCGATCGTGGCAAATATGACCCAGGGACTGCTTTCGACCGACATGAATCACGTGGCGCTTTTTCGCATGTGCAACGCCAGTCGGCTCCAGGAAATGCGCCTGCTGCGCGTGCCGTCGGCGATGCCGTACTATCTCACGGGCTTGCGGATCGCGGCGACGCTGGCACCGATCGGGGCGATCTTTGGCGAGTATATGGTCGGGAATTCCTCAGGCGGCACGGGGGGGCTCGGGTTTCTCGTCTACAGTTATAATACGCAGATTAAAATTCCCGCGCTCTTCGCCACGGCGTTGACCAGTTGCTTGTTGGGTTTTGTCTTCGTCGCGGCCGTGGCGTGGCTCAACTGGGCGGTGCTGCACCGGTGGCACGACTCATTTGAACGGAGTGATCATTGAGTGAGTGGGCGATTTTGCTGGGAATCCAATAAGGCGCCGAAGGCGCATAATTCAGCTTCGGTCGCAAAGCGCATTTTACCGTGACGGGAAAAAGTGAGCTGTAGGGGCTTTACGCCCCGAAATTCCGAAGTTAGCTCGCGACGCAATTCCCAAATCAGGGCATAAAGCCCCTACAGCTCTGCGCTCTCGGTCGGACGGAAAGGGAAGATTTACTTTACGCTTCAGTTGCTCAAATTCTCGGTGAACCCGACCTAACCATGACACGTTCACTTTATCTGTTTTTTTCCGCGTTGATCGCTTTTGCGGTTACTGGCTGCGGCAAGAAGGCGGCTCCGGCGTCAGCGCCGGCGTCATCCGCGTTGATCAAGGTGCGGTTTCAGACGGACTGGTTTCCGCAGCCGGAGCATGGCGGCTATTATCAAGCGCTCGCGAAAGGTTTTTACGCCGAGGAGGGACTCGACGTGGAAATTCTGCCGGGCGGACCGAACGCGCAAGTCATGGCGACGGTCGCGACGGGGCGCGTGGAATTGGGCATGACGAATGGTGATGACGTCATTGTGGCCGTAGCGCGGGGGCTGCCGCTCAAGATGGTCGGCGCGGAAATGCAGCGCGATCCGCAGGGCATTTTATTTCACACGGAACATCCGTTGCACGATTTGAAGGATCTGCAGGGCAGGACGCTGATGGCGGGCGCCGGTTCAACTTGGATTCAAGTCATGCAGAAGAAACTCGGGATTCAATTTAACCTGACTCCGCTCTTGGGCGATTTGGCCCGGTTCATGAATAACGAGGACTTTGTGCAGCAATGTTTCGTGACGAATGAGCCGTTTTTCGCCCGGCAGCGTGGAGCCGAAGTGGGAGCTTTGTTGATCGCGAGTGACAGCTACGAACCTTATCGGGTGATGTTCACCAGCACCGAATTTCTTGCGCAGCACCCCGAGATTGTCGGCAAATTTGTGCGCGCGAGTGTGCGGGGTTGGGTGGATTATTTGGGTGGCGATCCGACGCCGGCGAATCAATTACTGGCCGCGAAGCGGAGCGATCTCTCGCCGGAATTCATGGCTTACAGCATTAAGGCGATGAACGATTATCAACTCGTGTCGGGTGATCCGAAAAAAGGCGAAGCAGTCGGCCAACTCACCCTGGCGCGTCTGGAAAAACAGATTAAAATACTGCAGGAGGTCGGGGTGCTGGACAAGCCGGTGGCGGTCAGTGATGTGGCCACGTTTGAGTTTTTGCC
>JANYFP010000212.1 GCA_025362555.1 Verrucomicrobiota bacterium | reverse complement strand
CGCCGCCCATGTCGGACGCCGCTGCAGTCGATCCCGAAGAAGCCTTCGTCGCCAGCCTCTCAAGTTGCCACCTGCTCTGGTTTCTCTCGATCGCCGCCAAACAGGGCTACACCGTCGACTCGTACCGCGATTCCGCCGACGGCATCCTCGCAAAAAATTCCACGGGTAAACTTGCCATGACAAAAGTTATCCTACGACCACTCGTGATTTTTAGCGGCACAAAACTTCCCGATCGCCCGGCCCTCGACGCGCTCCACCACGCCGCCCACGAGGAATGCTTCATCGCTCAATCCGTCCGCACCGAAATCCAAATTGAGCCACGCGAAAATTGAAGCGCACTTTCACCGACAAACACTGGCCAGATGAAACTGCCGTTGGAAAGCGGTTCCGTTTTTTTGAAAACGAAAAACCGAAAGAGTGAATCACTGTAATCGGCGTCTGCGCCGATCTCGTGCAAAATCCCAACGACCAAAAGACGCCTCCGGTCGTCCACCTCAATTACCGACAGGAGCCGTGGGGCTGGATGGGCGTGCTATTGCGCACCACGTCAGACCCGGCCTCGCTGGCCGCACCGGTGCGCGCGGCGGTGCAAAAAATCGACCAGAATCTGCCACTCTTTAGAGTCCGCACCCTCACTACCGCCCTCGAAAAACAATGCTGGTTCTTCAGTGCCTTCGGCACGTTGTTCTCCGTGTTCGCATTGACTGGGCTGCTGATGGGCTCGGTGGGGATATACGCCGTAGTAGCGCAGGCGACGGCCCGCCGCACCCGCGAAATCGGCATCCGGATGGCGCTCGGCGCGACGGCCGGGAACATCGCCCGGCTCGTCCTTTTCCGCGGCCCACCCAGTTGCTCAGCGGATTGGTCATTGGATTATGCGGTGCTTTCGCCGCGACCCAACTTCTCGACAAAATCGGTTTTCTAATCGGGATCTCTGCGCACGATCCGCTCGTGTTCATCGGTATTACCGTCCTGTTAATCGCCATCGGCATCGTCGCCTGTTGGCTGCCTGCGCGGCGCGCGGCCCGCATCGCACCGACCGAGGCTCTGCGCACCGACTAATAAGCTCTCACGGCGTCAGACGAAATTTAAGGCCCAACCGGCTGACGTTCACCGAGACAAGATGGAATACGCGATTGCCACCCCCCTTTGATCCAAATTTGTTCTCCTGCATGAAGCCGCTGATGCGCCCCGCCCTGGTCTTGTTCGCATTAGTCCGAAGCCTGGCGGTGGTGCTGGCGTCCGAACCACCCGCCAAACCCAACCTCATTGGGCCCAATCCGGGAGTGAGGAGCTACGCCACGGCACATGCCATTCCGCTTGCCGGCTTCGACTTGGCACCGGAAGGAGAAACCGCGCGACCCAACGACCGGCTCACGGTGCTTTTCACCGTGCAAGCAGGCGCAATGTCAAGGCAATGGCTGGGTGAATTTCGCGCCGCCGCCCTGACCGAGCGCGAGGCAAAGTCAAAGCCTGACACCGGTCTGGGCCTTTTGAGTATTTTTGTCTCTTCGTTGAACACGGACACCGGACACTCTTTTAGTTTTGATCAGCTCCCGGCAGTCTTGGAAATCCGAACCTGCGGCCCATTCGACGGCGGCAATTCAGTGAATCCCACGGCGGAACCGGCTGCGATCAGCGCGCGGGTGTCGGCCACTCGCGACTACCTCGCACACGGCTTGGCCCCGATGGGAGAAATCGAACTGCGGCTGCGCGCCGCCGGAAAGAAAAACCCCGGCCTCTCGTTCATGTACCGCCCGAAATATTCCCCCGAACAGATGGCCGCATCAACCGCGCGCGCCCTCGAAGCCGGTTTTACCGAGGAGGACGAACGCGTGTATGCTGAGGGTATTTTCGCGTTGGTTCAATTCGCCAGTCTCGCTTTCCGCACCGCCGGCGTCGACACCATCATGAGTGAAATCGCCGATTCGCCGACCCTCTTCTCCGGCGCTTTCGTCAATCTTGACTGGAGCAAACTGCAACTGGAGGAAGGCGATGACTGGGGAATGCCCACCGCGCGCGTCTTTCGCCTACCCTACATTTTATTGTCGAAGACAAAAGCGGGCGGCACATTTTTCATCACCGCCCCCAGACCGCCCCTGCAAAATACGGCGGGCATCATCGGACTCACCGTGGATTGGACTTCGAAACCACCCGGCAACCGGCTGATCATGCGCGTGCTCGCAGGCCGTCGGGGAGAACCCTAAACAAGTGATAAAATAGGGCGCGACGTGCATGCGAGGTCAGTCGTCCACGGCACAGTTTCGCTTCAAGCTTTGCCCTCAACCGCATTTCAAGCCGCGAAAGCCTGCAGGGATTTCCGAATATCCGCCGGCACCGCGGGGGCGATGTTGGGCACCACCCAGCGAAACAGTTGATGGATCTCCTCGATCTGCGCCGGACTGGCCGGCACAGAATGAGCCGATTTTTGCCCGGCGGAAAACTCGAGCGTGCGGGTATCGGCTCTGCCTCTGACCCGATATTCGGCGAGTTGAAATTCAAACCATTGCACCGCGCCCCCGAGTCCTCCCCGCCACACGGTGAGATGCGACTCAAAGTCCCCGCGATAGCTCTCAACCAGATAACCCGCAGCATCGAGTTCACTCTTGGCTGGTTTATCTGGCTTGAGCGACGCACCAAACGCCACCAATTCCAACAATTGCCGATAGCCGTCGGGAGCATTTCCATCGGCGAGATCAAACTTCAGTCCAAAGAGCACTGAATCAGAAAGCTTCCGGACATGAACGAGGCGACTGGGGATCTTAAGCGTGTAGCCGGCCAGCGATAGGACGAGCACGCAAGAATCTCCGCGGCGCGCGGCAGTACCTGACGGAAGCTGAATGCTGACACCGCTGATTGAAAAATTCACCAAGCGCCCCGCCCAATCCCACCCCGTGCCATCGGAAGATTCAAGCGGCTCCCCAAATTCATCGCAACCGACGACATTCAAAACGGCCTTCAGCGGAAACGCCGAACCAATCGCGTAGCGGGAAGCTCGGCGCTGTTCCTTGATGGAAGGTTTTGAATGGAGAATGCGTTCGAAGAAAAACATGAAGGACCGCCTCGGGGCGATTGAAAGAGCAACGGAAAGTGTGGCCCGACAACAGGTCACACCTTCACCTCATTAATCGTCGTCACGCTCAGCCAATACTTGAGCGCTAAGTGTCATCGCCGGACCAAAAAGGACCCGGACCACACCCAATCAACCGTCACAAACTGCTGTACTGTCAGGAATTTATCAGCGGGAAAGGAAACCGCCATCACGCTTGCTGCCAATTTGTTGCGACAAAGCGCGGTGCCCAGAATTCTAATTATGCAGGCCCAATAATAGTTGTGACCTCACCTATCCTCTCTAATTTCGATCCACAAAATGGGCTCTAACTCCGTTATCAGCGCAGTGAACGAGCCAGTTGCTTTATCAGCCTTGGCGCGCGGTCACATCGATATGCCGCGAGCGGAAAGTGGCTTGAGCGAGTTCGTCCAACTCGCAAACAAACAGTACGTTTGCAAACGCGCTTGCTCCCCCGACCCGCTGCCCACCCAAGGCGACACTCCTCGGGCGAACTTATCGGACACCTTATCCGATCGCGGCACTGGAACTGCTATTCGTTGAAGCCATGGACGACTCTAAGCAATACCGCGTGGAAAGCGCGCCCGCCATCACGGTAACGCCCTTGGCTGACGGGGAAATCCTCCTCGTGGTAGATGACGACAATGCCGTGCGATCCTTCGTCTGTTTGGCGAGTCGCCGTCTGGGCTACCAAGTGGTGGAAGCGAGCAATGGAGTCGAAGCGCTGAAGCAACTCGAAGAAAATCAGGGCAAAATCAGCCTCGTGCTCACTGACATAAACATGCCCTTGATGAACGGACTGGAGTTGGTAAGAGCTTTAAAAAAACGCCTCCCGGTGCCAGCCATTGCCGTAATGAGTGGTCGCTTGGATCCTGCCATCCTCAGCTCGTTGCAAGCCGAAGGCATCACAGCCCTGCTGGGAAAACCGTTCTCGTCGGAAGCGCTGAGATTAACCCTCGTGAAAGCGGTGATGGCGAAACGGTGAGTTGAAATTATTTTTTTCGGGCTGCACCCGTGCATCAAAAAAACAGCAGCAGCCACCACGCCGGCCGGTCAGATGAATTGCGTCCGACGCACAGCCTCTGCCGGTGGAATCCACTGTTTCATTGACCGGATCAACGGAACCGAGGCGTTACCTGCCGCTGAAGAGACGCCAATCGCCGGCACCACGACCCTGTTGTCCCCACACCTCCTGATTCTTTCGGCTCAATTGTATCTCCAGAGTTGCACCGCGCGAAACGTTGCGCTCATTTGGAGATCCTAATTCCCATGTCCGAAAAAGTTGAAAATGTCGTCATCGTCGGTACCGGCTGCGCCGGTCTCACCGCCGCAATCTACACCGGCCGCGCCAACCTACAGCCTCTCGTGATCGAGGGCGTGCTGCCCGGTGGCCAACTGACCACGACCTCTGAGGTCGAGAATTTTCCAGGCTTCCCTGAAGGCATCGACGGCTACGAGCTGATGCAAAATCTGCGCAAACAAGCGGCGAAATTCGGCACCCGTTACGAAAGCGGCTCTGTCCAAGGGCTCGATACATCAAAGTGGCCTTACACCCTCAAGCTCGCCGACCGCGAGATCTTGGCGAAGATCATCATCATCGCCACCGGCGCTTCTCCGCGCCTCACCGGCGTCCCCGGCGAAAAGGAACTTTACGGCGGCAAGGGCGTAACCACTTGCGCGACTTGCGACGGTGCGTTTTATCGCAAGATGGATGTCGTCGTCATCGGTGGCGGCGATAGCGCAGCGGAAGAGGCGCTCTTCCTCACGCGCTTTGCCAGCAAAGTTTACCTCGTGCATCGCCGCGATTCCCTCCGGGCGTCGAAGATCATGGCGGATCGTGCCACGTCCCATCCGAAAATCGAATGCGTCTGGGACAGCGTTCCCGTCGCGGTCGAAGGTGTCGGGCAAGGCGCCGTCAGCGGCCTGAAAATCAAAAACATCAAGACCGAGGACGAGGATGTGCACGCCAAGTTGATGAGGAATTATCCGGAGGTGCCGGATTGGTGGTATTGGGCCGTGTTCTTGCTGTTTATCGGGCTGAGCATGGCTACGGTCCAGGTGAGTTGCTCCTTTCCTTCGGACTGTGTTGCGTGTTCTGCTGCTCACTATGCGTCGCAGGTCTACGATACTGGCCTGCCGATATGGGCGCTGTTCCTCTCGCTCTTGATCGCCTTGGTTTACGTCCTGCCAGGCGGCTTCATATACGCCATGACGAGTCAGCAGTTGCAGATCAACTTGGTGGCAGAG
>JANYFP010000198.1 GCA_025362555.1 Verrucomicrobiota bacterium | reverse complement strand
GTTTCAAAACCCATGGCCTGTTCTACGTCGCTCCGGCGCAAGACAGTTTCATGCTTCGCCTGCGAATCCCGGCGTGCGAACTCACCGCCGTCCAACTCCACGGACTCGCCGATTTGGCGAATGAACTCGGTGGGGGGTACGCCCACATCACCACACGCGGCAATTTGCAGATTCGCGAATTCAAACCGCGCGACATCGTCAAAGTCCTCACCTGGGTGCAGGAGCTCGGACTCACCTCGCGCGGATCAGGCGCCGACAATATCCGCAACGTCACCGCGTCACCTGACAGCGGTTTTGCCACCGACGAATTGCTGGATGTGCGCCCCTACGCGAAAGGTCTCCATCACTACATTCTGAATCACCGCGATCTCTTCGGCCTACCGCGCAAGTTCAACGTCGCCTTCGACAGCGGCAGCAGCCTCACCGCGGCAGCCGACACGAACGACATCGGTTTCTTCGCCGTGCGCGTCACGGAGAAATCGCTTTCCGCTTCCGGCGCGCCCGTCGCTAATCCGCCGGCTCCCGGCATTTATTTCCGCGTGCAACTCGGCGGCATCAGTGGCCACGGCGACTTCGCCCGCGACACCGGACTACTCATTACCCCAGCCCAAGCTGTCGCCGTTTCCGCCGCGATGATCCGCGTCTTCGCCGAAAACGGCGACCGCACCAACCGTAAGAAAGCACGCCTCAAGTATCTCCTCGAAAAATGGGGTGTGGAAAAATTCATCGCAGAGACGCAAAAGAAGTTAGCGTTCCCGCTCGGCACGCTGCCGCTCGCGGCTTGCGAAGCCCGCCGTCCCACCGAGAAACATGGCTGGATCGGCGCGCGCCGCCAAAGTCAGCGCGGCCTGAATTCCCTCGGCATCGGCGTTCCCGTCGGTCGTCTGACGCCAAAGCAAATGCACGGCCTCGCCGACATCGCGACGCATTACGGCAAAGGTGAACTCCGTCTCACGGTCTGGCAGAATCTTCTCATCCCGCATCTCACCGATGCCACGGTGGAGCTGGCCAAGCGCTCCGCGATCCGCCTCGGATTGTACGTCGAAGCCTCCACCGCCACCGCCGGAATCATCGCCTGCACCGGCAATAAAGGCTGCAAGTATTCCTCGGCCGACACCAAAGGGCACGCCGTGGCACTCATTAAATATCTCGGCAATCGCACCCTGCTCAGCTCGCCCGTGAATATCCATTTCACCGGCTGCCCTAATTCGTGTGCTCAACATTATTGCGGCGATATTGGCCTGATCGGCGCGAAACATTCGGATGGCTCGGAAGCCTATCACATCGTGCTCGGTGGCGGCATGGATCAGGAACAAGGCATTGCCCGGGAAATTTTCCGCGCGGTCCGTGCCACGGAAGTCAACGAGCAGATCGAGGCCTTCCTCAAAACCTACGAAGCCCGCAAAACCGGCGGAGAAACTTTCGTGCAATGGGCCCGCCGCCACTCGGTCAAAGAACTCCAGGAGATGTTCAGCTCGTAATTCCATCGCACCCGATCGATGCCCGACAAGAGCGACCACTAAAATTTAGCACTCTGAAATCATCCATGCATCCCGTTCCTCTCATTCCTGAAAGCGCCCCCTTCTCGTCCGAACAACGCGCGTGGCTCAACGGCTTTCTCGCCGGCGTTTTCTCCCGCACTCCCTCTCAATTGGTGGGCAGCGAGCTCGCTCGCGCTCCGTCCGCCGCACTCACGCCCCTCACCATTCTCTTCGGCTCGCAAACCGGCACCGCCGAAGGCCTCGCCAAGAAAGCCGCGAAGGAAGCCGGCAAGCGCGGTTTCGCCGCCATGGTGCTCGATATGGCGGAATATGACATCTCCCGGCTCGCGTCCGAAAAAAACCTCCTCGTGATCGTGAGCACCTTCGGCGAAGGCGAGCCACCGGACAGCGCCAAACCCCTGCACGCCGCGCTCGCCACCAGCCTGGCGACCACTCCACCGCTCTCACTCGCCAATCTGCGTTTCTCAGTCTGCGCCCTCGGCGACACCAACTACACGCTCTTCTGTCAGTGCGGAAAAGATTTTGATGCCCGCCTCGAAAAATTAGGCGCCACTCGCACCACTCCACGCGTGGATTGCGATCTGGAATACGAGGAACCCTTCACGAAGTGGCTCGATACTTCTTTGGTTGGAATGTCCGGCTCATCGTCGCCGGTATCAGAACCCGGACCGGGGTCAGCGCCCCCGGCTACAACTGAGGAATCCGGTTTCTCGAAGAAAAATCCGTTCCCTTCCGCAGTCCTCGCCGTCCGCACGCTCAACGCCCCCGGCTCCGCCAAAGAAGTTAACCACATCGAGTTTTCCCTCGAAGGGTCTGGTCTCGACTACGCCGCCGGCGACGCGCTGGGAGTGATCCCGCAAAATTGCCCGGCCCTCGTCGCCGACGTCCTGGCCGCGCTCGGCAGCGATGGCGAAGAAGCTGTGCCCACGCCGGCCGGGGATCTTTCCCTGCGTCGCGCACTCACGGAAATTTATGATCTCAGTAAACCGTCCGCAGACCTGCTCACGCTGTGCAACGTCACCGTGGAAGCCGGCAGCACCACGGCACCGCATCACGTCGTTGATGTGCTCCTCGCCAAGCCGGGCCTCAAGCTCGCACCCACGGATCTCGTCAAGGCGCTGAGAAAGATCCAGCCGCGGCTCTATTCGATTTCTTCATCGCCGAAAGCTCACGCTGGACAAGTCCATCTGACCGTCGGCGCCGTGCGCTACGAAAAAGACGGGCGCGCGCGCAAAGGAGTCTGCTCCACGTTCCTCGCGGAGCGCGCGCTCAGCGCAGCCAAGGTCGGGGTTTACGTGCATTCGAATCAGGCTTTCCGCCCACCCGCGAATGGCGACACGCCCATGATTATGGTCGGTCCCGGCACGGGCATCGCGCCGTTCCGCGCCTTTTTGCACGAACGACGCGCGACGGGAGCCAAAGGAAAAAACTGGCTCTTCTTCGGCGACCAGCGCGCGGCGTCGGATTTTTTGTACCGCGAAGAACTCACCGCTTTACAGACCGAAGGCCTGCTCACGCGGCTCGATCTCGCGTTCTCGCGCGACCAGGCGGAAAAGATCTACGTGCAGCAACGCATGTTGGAAAACGCCGCCGAACTTTACGCGTGGCTTGAAGCCGGGGCGCATTTCTACGTGTGCGGCGATGCCTCGCGCATGGCGAAGGATGTCGACGCCGCGCTGCTGAAAGCGGTGGAAACCGCCGGAGGAAAAACCGCCGCCGAGGCGGTCGCATACGTGCAGGCCCTGCGCACCAGCAAACGTTACCAACGGGATGTATATTGAGGGGGAAGTAGCGAGTAGTGAGTAGCGGGTAGCGAGCATGTTGAATCCAAACTTCTAAATCACCCGCTTTAACCCGATAAATCCTACCCTAACCTCGCTTCCCTCTATTCACCACCCGCTACTCCCTACTCCCTACTCGCTACTCATTTGGTTTCTCCGAATAAAAATCCCACGCTGGCACTGATCGACGAACTCCTCGCGGAGCAATCCCGATTGCAGACCCCCGTGGCCCGATTCGCGGCGACTCACTTCGACACCCATCATTCGACGCTGAGTTCGCAACTGATTCCTCTTTCAAAACCGAAGCCCGGAGAACAATACGCGTTCGAAGTCGACCTTGATTCCTGTACGGGTTGCAAAGCCTGCGTCTCGGCCTGCCATGCGCTCAACGGTCTGGACGAAAATGAATCTTGGCGTGATGTCGGTCTCGTCAGCGGCGGTACGCGTTCCGCGCCGTATCAACAGACGATCACCACGGCCTGCCACCATTGCGCCGATCCCGGTTGTCTGAACGGCTGTCCGGTTCTCGCCTACGAAAAGGATCCGGTCACTGGCATCGTACGCCACCTCGATGATCAATGCATCGGCTGTCAGTATTGCGTGCTGAAATGTCCGTACGACGTACCGAAATACAACGAGCGACTCGGCATCGTGCGGAAATGTGACATGTGCCAGCAACGCCTCGGCGTGGGCGAAGCGCCCGCGTGTGTCCAAGCCTGCCCCACGCAAGCCATCAGCATCGTCACCGTCACGACCTATGTGGATGGCCAGCTCAAGCCCGACACCTCGCACTTTTTGCCCGGTGCGCCTGACGCCAGCATCACGCGTCCCGTCACGCGGTATCTCACCGAACGCCCCGCGCCGGCCAATGCTCTTGCGGCCGACAACTCGATGCTTCGGCCGCAACCCGCGCATTGGCCGCTCGCCATCATGCTCACTCTCCTTCCACTCGCCGTGGGCGCACAGCTCGGGGCACTGAGTGTATCGAACAATTTGAAATACGCGGACAACGCCACGGGTGATCTGACGCTTTTCGGGGTGGTCGCCGGCGCGCTCGGCCTCGCCGCCAGCGTGGTTCACCTGGGAAAACCGCTGCGGGCGTGGCGGATCTTTCTCGGTTGGCGGAAGAGTTGGCTGAGTCGTGAGGCCATGATTTTCGGTGGCTGGTTCGGGCTCGCGGCGTTGGCGGTGATTCGGCGTGAAGCGCTCCCGCTCGCGGCGGCGACCGGGATTATCGGGCTATTTTGCTCCGTGATGATCTATGTGGATACCCATCGCCGCCTCTGGCGATTTGCGCAAACTGCGCCGCGTTTCCTGGGCAGCGCCCTCATCCTCGGGGCAGCCCTAGTTTTCGCTTTTCGCTTTGAAACCAAAGTCAGCGTGATCGTACTCGGCGCGCTGACTGCGGTTAAACTCATGTGCGACCTCCGCCTACTGCGCCCACTCGAATGGGTCGAAGAAGAAACTCCCGTGACGCAGGAAAATTACGCAGCGCGTCTTTTGACCGGGCCGCTGCGCACGCTCTTCGGACTGCGCATCGCCGCCGCTTTGTTCACGGCGATTATTTTGCCCTTCCTTGTCACTGCGGGGAAATTGCCGCCCGTCGCCAGCTGGTTCGTTTTCGGCAGCGTCCTGCTCGGTGAATTGGTTGAACGGCATCTCTTTTTCCGCGCCGTCGACGCTCCCAAAATGCCCGGTACTTCCCAATGAGTGCACTCGATGATCTGCTGCACGCCCGAACCGGCCCGATGACGAGCGAGCTTGTGCTGCATCCCGGTCAATTTGGTCTCGGTCGCGTCCCCGCCCGCCTGGCACCCGCCGGCACCGCGAAATCAATCTGCGGATTTTGTAGCACAGGATGCTCGCTCAATATTCATCTCAATGCGGCCGGCGAGGCAATCAACCTCACGCCCAATCGCGAGTATCCGGTAAATCTTGGTATGGCCTGCCCGAAGGGCTGGGAGGCACTCACGCCCCTCGCGGCTTCAGACCGCGTCACCACGCCACTGTTGCGCGATGCGAATGGCGTGTTGCAGCCCGTCGATTGGGCGCGCGCGCTCACGGTTTTCTGTGAACGCATGAAAGGCGTGCAGTCCAAGTACGGCAAAGCCGCCGTCGCTGCGCTGAGCACCGGACAAATCGTGACCGAAGAAATGGCGCTGCTCGGCGCGTTGACCAAGTTCGGCATGGGCATCGCCGATCTCGACAGCAACACGCGCCAGTGCATGGCGACCTCGCACGTCGCCTACAAACAGTCGTTTGGTTTTGACGCACCACCGTTCACCTACGCGGATTTTGAAGAGAGTGATGTCCTGGTTTTCGTCGGAGCAAATCCGTGCATTGCGCATCCGATCATGTGGCAGCGCGTGATGCGCAACCAACGCAATCCCGCCATCATCGTGATCGATCCGCGGCGGACCGAGACCGCGATGGCCGCGACACTCCATTTGCCCGCATATCCGAAGAGTGATCTCACTTTGCTTTATGGCATCGCGCGGGAATTGCTCGCCCGGGACGCACTTGATCACGCCTTTATCGAGCAAAACACCACGGGGTTCACAGCGTTTCGGGAGTTCGTGCAAGACTTCGCTCCCGAGCGTGTGCTCAGCGAAACGGGACTCTCGCGGGCAGATTACATGCGCACCATTGACTTGATTGCGCGGCCCGGCGCGCGCGTGTCGTACTGGTGGACGATGGGCGTCAACCAGAGCCATCAAGCCACGCGGACGGCGCAGGCCTTGATCAATCTCGCGCTGATGACAGGGCAATTCGGCCGGCCCGGCACGGGCGCGAATTCGATCACCGGCCAATGCAATGCGATGGGGTCGCGCCTGTTTGGCAACGCCTCGTCGCTCCTCGGTGGTTATGATTTTGCGAACGCGGCGCATCGCACTCACGTCGCGGGCATTCTCGGAGTCGAAGAGAGTCTGATTCCCACGCAACCCAGTCGGGCGTACGACCGTATTCTCGACTCGGTGGACACCGGAGAAATTCGCGCGCTCTGGATCATCGCAACCAACACGGCGCACTCGTGGATCAATCAGGGGAAGTTCAGCCAGCTGCGCGACAAACTCGATTTCCTCGTGGTGCAGGACATGTACGCGACCACCGAGACGGCGCAACAAGCCGACTTGGTCTTGCCCGCGGCCGGTTGGGGCGAGAAAGACGGATTTTTCATCAACAGCGAACGCCGTCTCGGCGCCGCGCGCAAAGTGGCGCGGGCTCCCGGCGTGGCCTTGAGCGACTTCGCCATTTTCAAATTGGTGGCGGAGGCCTGGGGTTGCGGCGCGATGTTTGAACAATGGAGTTCGCCAGCTGCTGCGTTTCAAATTCTCAAGAAACTATCGAGCGGACAGCCATGCGACTTCTCCGGTATTCGTGATCACGATCACATCGAGCTGTCCGGAGGAATTCAGTGGCCGTTCAGCGAAGCAGACGCGACCAAATCGGGCACCCCGGTCATCGAGCGGCGTCTTTTTGCGGATGGAAAATTCTTCACGCCGGATCAGCGTGCACGTTTCCATTTTGATGCGCCTGTTCCTTTGCCCGAGCCACCGGATGAGGCCTATCCGTTGCTCCTTAATACCGGGCGCGGTTCCTCGGCGCAGTGGCACACGGGTTCACGGACGAACAAGAGTGCGGTGCTCCTCAAGCTCTCGCCGAACCAGCCGTGGATTGAACTCAATCCGACTGATGCATCGAAATGTCGCGTCGAAGCCGGGCAACGCGTCACCGTGCGCTCCCGCCGCGGCGAAACCACCGCGATCGTGGTGGTGACACCAATTGTGCAACCCGGCCAGGTTTTCATGCCCATGCATTTCGCCGAGGTAAATGTCCTGACTTTCCCCGCCTACGATCCTCATTCCAGGCAACCTGCCTACAAAGCCTGCGCGGTGCAGGTGGTGCCGTAGTGGGGATTGCCGTAAGAAAGTTTCTTAGCTCGCCCGGGGCGTCCGGTCATACCATTTAGATGAGCCCAGTGGTTCACGCCCCGCCTCATATATCAAAACGGCAGCGCCTCTTCGTTATCGGAAGGATGAGCCGCAGACGGTTCGACGAAGGCCTCGGACGCGGAGGAAGCGGATTTTGGAGCGGCCGTGCCACCGCCGAGCGTACCACGATTTTGATGCCAGAGAGTGCGCGCGGCATTGCGCAAAGTAGTTTCCTGGGGGCGCGCAGGATACGGATTGCCACTGCTGTCGAGCCGCGGCGCTTGTTCCTGCGCGTACCACGAGAGTGAGCGTTCGCCCAATTTCGAAAGCGCCACGCCGTTGTTCTTGCCAAAATGCACCTGTACGTCGCCCGGGTTGGCGATGACTTCCGTCGGCTGCGGGATCTGTTCGTCGCCACCGGCGCTCGAGGGCGAGGAGTAAGTGGATGCCGTGCTCGTCCGGGCAGGCGTGCTGCGCGCGGGGGCTGATTTGCCGTCAGCGAGCAGCTGACGAATGGCAACTAATTCTTGGTGGATGGCTTTAAGAAGGTCTTCGCTCATAAGTAAGTTAATCCGGGATAGTCAGTACAGTGGTGTGATGAAGTTGCGTCGCCTGATCCGCGCTTCAAGCCCAATTCCAAGGATAGCCCTTTCGGCAGGCCCGACAAATTGTTTCCTAGGGCCTGTTAACACTATTGCCAAGCCAGGAGGGGATTGTAGACCGGAGCGATGGAATTAACTGAAAGGCATCTGAAGCGAATCCGTGAGAGCCTGCCGGTGGAACGCGGCAACGTG
>JANYFP010000184.1 GCA_025362555.1 Verrucomicrobiota bacterium | reverse complement strand
AGCGGCGCGCTCAACTACGGGCAGGAACTGCTCAACTACGACCCGCAGCACAATCTGCTTTTCTCGATCCACATGTACGTGGTCTATAATAACTCGAGCGACATCTACAACGCCTTCTATAATTTCAACAGCAAAAACCTGCCCATGGTGGTGGGTGAGTTCGGGTGGAATTCCAACAACGGCAACAACAACCTCGGCTGCAAAGTGGATCACAAACTTCTGATGCAGTACGCCAATCAGTTCGGCTACGGCACTCTCGCCTGGTCGCTGAAGGGCAATGATACCGCCAACGCGTGGCTCGATCTCACCACTGACTGGCGCACGGTGACCAGCCCGTGGGGTAACGATGTGTTCTGGGGCACCTATGGCACCTACAACCGGGCCCAAGTTGCCTCGATCTACAACAGCAGCGGCAGCAGCTCGCCGGTTGCCAACGGCACCTACCGGATCATCAATCGCAACAGCGGCAAAGCCCTCGATGCAACTGGCAACGCCACGGCGAACGGCACGCAGATCGAGCAGTGGACCTACGGCGGCGGCAACAACCAGCGCTGGACGCTCACCAACCTCACCGGCAGCCAGTACAAGATCATCGGGGTCCAGAGCGGACGCGCGCTCGATGTCTATAACAGCGGCACCGCCAATGGCACCAAGATTGAACTCTGGGATTACAACGCAGGCAACAGTCAGAAATGGACCTTGGCCGGCACCGACAGCGGCAACTATCGGCTCACCCCGGCCAGCGCCACCGGCTCCTGCCTCGATGTCAGCGGCGCATCCACGGCTGACGGCGCGCTGGTCCAGCTCTGGACTTACGGCGGCAGCTCCAATCAGCAATGGTCGTTCTCGGCCCCTTGATTGATTTCAATTAATCCGGCGGACGCAGTGCCAACCCCGCGTCCGCTTTTTTTACCCCTGAAAAAAACCAAAGTTATCCAATCTGAATCAAATGAAATTTAAATTATCCGGCTGCTTGGCGGCCATCTCATCCTTCCTGCTGATGGCGGCGGTGGCTTCCGCCGCTCTCCCGGCCCTGCATACATCGGGAAATAAAATATACGACGCCAGCGGCAACGTGGTGATCCTGCGCGGCGTTTCGGTGATCGACTTGGGCGCCTTGCAAAACTGGGAAGGCGGCGTGACTGCGGCGATTGATCGCTTAACCAATACCAGTGACACGTCAGGCAGTTCGCCTGGCTTTTATACCCGGGTCGTGCGCCTGCCGATTGTGCCCACGGGTTACGGCAGTCCCTGGACCTGGTACTCGGGCGACGGAGATAACTACTACAACAATCTCCTCCGCCCCGTCGTCAATTACTGCGCCACGAAAGGCATCTATTGCATTATCGATGTGCACTACGTTGAGGACATCACCAGTTCCAACGCCAGCTACACCTCGTCGTTCTGGACCTACATGGCGCCCCGATTCAAAAATGATACGAATGTAATTTTTGAATTGTACAATGAGCCCGTCAACAACGGCAACGGTTCGGATGCGGCCAATTGGAACGTGGTGAAAGGTTATATGCAGTCCTGGTATAATATCGTGCGCAACGCCGGTGCGACCAATCTCGTGGTCGTCGGCTCGCCGAATTATTCCTCTGCCCCCGGGACCGCTTCCAGCAGCCAGTTGTCCGGCAATAACATTGCCTACACCTGCCATCTCTATCCCCAGCACTGGACATCTTCCTGGAACGTGAACCAGCTCAACACGGCTGCCGCAGCGGTGCCGGTTTTCATGACGGAATGGGGCTTCGGCAATTATCCCGGCAATACGCTTTATAACAGCACCATCACGGCTTACGGCCGGCCGCTGATGAATCAGGCGAACACCCTCGGCATCAGTTGGACGGCTTGGGTCGCCGACACGAGCTGGCAGCCAGCCATGTATAATTCGAGCTGGGGTCTGCTTGTCGGCGAAAACCAAATGGGTGGTTTTGTGAAGGACACGCTCTACTCTCTGCGCAATTCCAACCAGCCCGGCAGCGGCAGTAGCAGCAGCCAGCCGATCGCCAACGGCACCTACCGGATCATGAACCGCAACAGTGGAAAGGCGCTGGATGCGACGGGCAACGCGACGGCCAACGGCACGCAAATCGAGCAATGGACGTACGGTGGCGGCAACAATCAGCGGTGGGTCGTCACCAACCTCACCGGCAGCCAATATAAAATTCTCGGCGTGCAGAGCGGCCGCGCTCTGGATGTGTACAACAGCGGCACCGCCAACGGCACCAAGATTGAATTGTGGGATTACAACGCGGGCAACAGTCAGAAATGGACCTTCACCGGTACGGATAGCGGCAACTATCGCCTCACGCCGGCCAGCGCCACGGGTTCCTGCCTGGACGTCAGCGCTGCGTCCGCCGCTGACGGCGCACTGGTCCAGCTCTGGACTTACGGCGGCGGCTCCAACCAGCAATGGTGGTTTTCCGCGCCCTGATTGATTTCCCTCAAGCCTTCAAGCGGACGTCACCGACCCCGATGGCGTCCGCTTTTTTTTAGCGGATTCGCCCGCCTTCAAGAGCGCGTTATACCACTGGCTATTGAAAGTTAGACTTTAGGTAGGGGCCGTTGCCCTCAACGGCCCTCGGGTGCGCAGGGCGATTGAGGGCAATCGCCCCTACCACTCCATTGTCCAGCAAAAGTCTAAATCTTAAGAGCCGTCGGTATTAGCCGTGATTAGCAGGCTGCTGAAAAAGTCGCGATTTGAATGAACAATTGAAAAAGAAAGGCGTCGGAGCGGGATGCGCGGAAAACTTCCTTCTCAACCGAG
>JANYFP010000141.1 GCA_025362555.1 Verrucomicrobiota bacterium | reverse complement strand
AGTTAATGCATGGCTGTTCACCAAACGACGTTGACGATTCTTACGCGGAGGACCTTGGCACCTTTGAGATCACGAGGGCGTGGCGCAGGTGTTGCAGCGGCGTGGATTCGCGCAAGGGATTGAGACTGTGTTTGAAGTTTTGCCAGCACACGAGTTACAGTCTGGTACTATCGGAGAACGCGGCGCCTCGGCGCGGCGTGATTTGGAGACGTGGTGGGACCGGCTCGTGCCGGCTAATGATCCGCATTTCACGGGGGATTCAAAAGGGCGCTGGTTTCCATTGTTATAATCTCCCTATTTTAAAATGGAGCACGGTGGAGAAATCAGGGCCGACTGAGCTCGGTCAGTCCGGTTTTTGATTACTGCGGTCGCGTGGTTTTGCTTTAACGGGCACGGCCCCGAGCGACTGCTCCGGAAGGTCGGAATCGCCACTCTCAGTGAGGATCGAAATTTTTCCTCCGCGCTTCGTCAGGAGAGTGGCGTATTGAAAATGAAGTTTTTTGAATTCCTCACAGTACTGCGTGAGCTCGGCTTCGGTGACATTCTCTAAATCGACGAGTTCGGTGCGGGCTCCTTTTACCGCACGCAGGAGTTCGTCTAACTTCACTTGCATCGCGCGCGAGTCGCGATTCTGCATATTCTGCAGGAGGAAAACCATGAGGAAGGTCAGGATCGTGGTGCTGGTGTTGATGATCAGCTGCCAGTTTTCACTGTAGTGAAGCGCCGGTCCCGTGGCGGCCCACACCAGGACGGAGAGGACGGCGACAATGAAAGCCATGGGATGGGCCACCAATGACGAAGTTGAGCGGGCCATTCGTGTAAAGAGGTCGTGCATGGATGAAACAGCGTGAGTCGTTAGTGGTGGAGGCGATCGTGTGAATCACCGAGGCCATCGTTCCTCTATTGGAACGCTAAACGTCTCGGCAGTTCTGGCTTTTCTTTTAAAAAATATATGGCTCCGCACTCCTGCCCAGAGTGTCAGGATTCGCGACGGCTGATCACCGAAAAATTGCTGTATTAAAATAAGCTCCTTTCGATGGAGACCGGGTTCGATTACGGTGTTCGTCTAAAGTCCGGTCTCCCGTCATTGCCGGGGAATGCGGGCCATCCAGTGATTGATTTTCGGTCACACTTTCTGCGGAACCGCGCGGTCGATTCAGGTTCTTATTCTTTATCGATGACCCTCACCGCTTATGGACTAATCCGACTGGTCGCCTCGCGCTTCACCGTGGCTAACCTGAATTTGTCGACTCGACTGGATCACTGCGCTGCAGGCGCGCGTCACTGTGCTCGTGTTCGAGCAAGTGGAATTCAGCCATGCAAGATATCACGGAACGGATCGTGATGCCTCCATTTCAAAATTAATCAACCGATTGCCGAAATCATGATCCGCCTCCGTACTGAATTGATAATGTTATTTCATTGCAGTTGGCCTCGTCGAAATCGACTCATACATGTTATTTTACGGAGTGGATTGTTAAATATTCGTACCAATCGATTTCCTGCCCGGCGGAGTTTGACCTGCGGGTTTCGTCCCTAAAATTCGCGCCATGACTCTCAAAGATCTCGCTTCAGCTCTCCGTTCAAAGCGAGTGATCGTAAAAGGAAAGACCTCGCCGGCTACACCGCTCCCCGATGCAGCGATCGTGGGCCTGTACACGCGCTGCGAGCGGTGCGGTAAGTCGCTCTTCATGGACGATCGTCTGATAGTGGATCAATCCGCTTCGGTTGAAAAATTTCTGGACCGCTGCACCAAACGGCTGGCAGAGCATCGCTGTGACTCCGGTTCGACTCCGCAGATTTAGGGTTCCTCGCTGTTTTCGATGGGTGAGAACGAAAGCGAGCTCCTACCAAAACCCAAGTGAGAGGAGGTGACCGCTAATGAGTTTCGCCGATAGGCAAAACTTTAGAATACCCCTTCGACTCATCGTCTTCGGGGTGGGTTCCGGGGAGTCTGATGATCGCCGACTGGTGTGTTCTGCCTGCGACTAGCAGGCCCCAGCAGCCCATGGGCGGAGCCGATTAGGCAAAGCCGCACTTTCAAAGATTCATCCATTGATGAATCCAATTAGCGGTTAGTACCTCTGGTTTCTTTGATTCTGCTTTGTGAGCCTACCCATTGGAAGTAGCGAGAAATCTGATTTAGCTCAGCTCGGTGAACCTTCGCGCGATTTTAGTCGGCGTCACCAACCACCACAAACGTGAGCAAAGCGAGGATTACTACGGCGGCGATCATGACAGTGGTGAGGCAGAGTTAATGCGGTTCACCATAGCCGACTCTGGGCGTGCGTGCACCTAGTCGGCGGACCAGTTGTGCGGTGTCTTGTCGGCCAGGGCAAAATGCCCTATGAACGGTGGAAGCGAGCTTGCTCACGAAACCATACGCCACTGGGTTCACTATTTCAGCTCGTGTTTTCTGCATCGTCGCCGCTCAGCCGCTGATTTTAATTCCGGAATTTCCTGGGTCACTCTTTTAGCGCGTTTTCACAAAAACTAGTGCGGTGAAAGCGCGATCGCTTCCGGAGGCAGGACCAATAATTACCTCGTGATTTCAGCCGCAAATGAACGCAAGGTGCACAAAGCACCCCCGGTTTTCTCTTTGAGTTCTATGCGTTCTCTCGCGGCTATAGTTTCATTTTCAACGCTCTAAACGGCAGTTGCATTAGCCGTGCCCATTGAGTTGAGCGCTGAGAGCGAGTGTTGAGAGCTAAACCAAATGATGGCCGACTCGGTAGAGCTTTGGGCCGCGCGCAGCGCTGCGTTGTTACAGCTCTCACCCACAACCCTAGACTCTCAACTGAATTTTCCTGGCTGAGTCCGCGCCACATAGAGCCGATCCTTGATCGACTTACCTAAATACTGGAAGAAAATAGCCGCATGATCAATCCGGCACAGCTTCTTCCCGACATCACGGCGATCGCGCAGGGCGCGGGTGAAATCATCATGCGCCATTTTGCTGCGCCGATTCCAACTACACTTAAGAGCAGTCGCATCGACATCGTGACGGCGGCAGATACGGAAGCCGAAGCATACATCGTGAAGGAGTTGCTGGCGCGTTTTCCCGATCATCATATCGTGGGCGAGGAAGGCGGCAATCAAGGCGCACCGGCTGCAACTGCGGCGTATCATTGGTTTGTTGATCCGGTCGATGGCACGGTGAATTTCGCGAGCAAGCTCCCGCATTTTTGCACGAGCATTGCTCTCGCCACGCGGGACCGCGAGCCGCTGCTCGGCGTGATTTATGATCCGACGCGGCGCGAACTCTTCACCGCGATTCACGGTGCGGGAGCATGGTTGAACGGCCAACGCCTCCGTGTGACGCAGACGGCCGCGTTGATCGATGCTGTGATCACGAGCGGTTTTCCTTACGACAAACACACGAACCCGGATAATAATCTCAAGGAGTGGGCGGCGTTTCTGGTGCGCATCCGGGGCGAACGACGGCTGGGTAGCGCGGCGCTTGATTTATGTTACGTGGCCGCAGGTCGCTTGGATGGCTATTGGGAGAAAGACCTGAAGACCTGGGACGTGATGGCGGGAATGCTCATCGCACGTGAGGCGGGCGGTATGGTTACGGATTATCAAGGCGATCCAAATCCGCAGCGCTTCGATCGTGGCCGGTACGTGGCCAGCAACGGTAAATTGCACGCGGAAATGTTGGAAGTGTTCCAGTCGCTCTAAGCAGTGTCTGCGAAATAACGTAGCGGCAGGCCTCCGTGCCTGCCGGCTCCGAAGCCGTAAGCCGCGTGCGCGCCGCGAAACTCCTTCCAACTCAATCCCACAGGCACGGAGGCCTGTGGCTACTCTATCCTCGGATCTATTTCGCCGACGTTCCAAAGGGGCGTGTCCACGAATTACTGAGTCTCGCAAAATACCGTGATGGTGGCCGACTTTTTTGTAGGTCGGGCTTTACGCCCGACATGCGGCGGAAAGATGTCGGGGATAAACCCCGACCTACAAGTGAATTTCGTCACTCTATTGTGCGGGGCTCAGTAATGTGCGTGTTGAGTAGCGCGGAGCTGCAGCCCGCGATTTACGTCATGAAACGCGGGCTAAGGCACCGCGCTACTTCGGTCGTCGTTCCCGCAGCGGGTCGCGTCGCTTTCGGATACTTTGTTATGAAAGATGTCCTAGGGCGTCCCTTGCGGTACCCTCGCGAGTTGGCGTTGAACCCAATCGTAATCGTCGTACCACTTTTGACCGTGATAGAAACGTGCGAGTTCCTCGTATCGTTTGACCGCGTCAAAGCCGATTGCGGAATGCAATTTGCGCAGACAGATCGGACATAGATGCTGGGGTGATGCATCGGTTTCGTTCATGCCGTTTGAACCATTCATGACGCAGTCGAAATAAATGCAGTGCCACAGACCGAACATATGGGCGGTTTCATGAACCAGCACTTTGCCGGTTCGTTGAAGAATCAGACTGCGGTAATCTTCGCTGCGGGTGTCGCCCCAGAATAAGGGGTCGTACCGCGCGAAACTAAAAATACCGACGCGCTCGCTAATTGAAGCCTCGCCAAAAACAAAATGCCAAGAGGGGGCCGGGTAGAGATCGGTCATCGTAACTCCTAGAATACAATAGGCGTCGGGCGGCAGCTGCGTTTTCAGAAACGTCATGATGCTTTTTGTCAGCACCTGACGTTGACCGCCGTGGGGACTTTTTCGGGGAGTGAATTCCAGTTCATGGGGATAGTAGGCCGGCAGGAGTTTCGTCTCCATTTGGAAGAACGCTGTCGCATAGGCACAGACTTCCGGCAACGGCGGACTGCTCTCTTCTTCAAAATTGCCAATCGGCAATAAATAGATGATCCGGCGAGTAGAATCGGGCCGGTTGGCTTTGGAGTCACTAAACTCATCGAATGACTGGCCGGCTTCGCTGTGCTGGGCGAGCCAGTCGGATCCGTGGGGCGTTTTTATCGGAGGGAAATCATCATTGGGTGTGAGCAGGGTGCGGAGTGGTTCCGTTTCTTCGAATCGATTCCCCAGCGCGTTCAGGCGGCCGTTTTCCGATGGGCGGTCAAACGCGCCCAGAGCGTGGATGGTGCAGCTGAGGATAATGGCCAGCAAAGCCAAAAATTTCATTGAGCATGAAGATGCTTTTCATCGAGCAGTCCGCCAAGATCAAACGTGGCGCAGTGCTCGAAATGCATTCATTCCGTTGAAGTTGGAGCGGGTTGACCTCAACACGCGGGCTGGCCGCGCCGTAGTCACAGACGACAGCGAGTTCGTGGAGGAATCCTGAAGCGCCTTGAGTTCAAGGCGCTCCATCTTCAGTCCGCGCTTAGATCGAGCCAAATGGAGAGTCATTGGCATGTGTCTTTGGCTGAGGCGCGATTTCGATGAAATGAGGATGGGGTGGGATCGATGGTCTGCCGTTTGGCAACTACGCCACCGCCATTGATCGTCGCCTGCTAACTCCGCGCCCGCGCTTGCTTCTGGCGGACACGCGAATTTCGTCGCGGCATTTTAGCGCTTGGTCGATTTTTCGGGGCGCTGTGTCTCATTCGGATTTATTGTCCTGCGTGAGCGAGTCACGGTGCTCCTGTTCTAGTTAGTGTGTGTGGAGGGGCCATCGTGGCCCCTCTACTTTTTGGTGACTCGATTGTCCGCCGAGCGGAATCTTAAGCCTGGCCCTTTCTGCTTCCACTATAATTGTGCTTTGAGATTGCGCACGTAAGTCCGGGTGACTTTCAACTTCGTCCCGTTCGTCAGCTCGATCATGTATTCGCCGAAGGGAGCCGTGCTGGCTTTGCGCATGTGTTGCAGGTTCACGACGGTGGAACGATGAATCTGCACAAAGTCGCCGGCTGGTAATTTGGCCATCATCTTCAACAACGGCATCCGGACAAAACGTGATTTATCGGGAGTATGCAGTCGCACGTAGTCGCCATCGGATTCGATCCACAGGATTTCACGGGGTGAGATTACAATAATTTCCCCGTCGCACCGGACAAAGAGGCGATCGTCGGTTTCGATGGGACGCGCGGGGTTGGCGGCGACCGGCTCCGGTTCCTGGCGCAGCCGGCTGAGGGTCGACATGATTTCGTCGAGCCGGCGGCCAAAATCCTCCCGGCCTCGCAGTCGTACAGACGCTTTGGCCCGAGTGAGCGCGGCGTCAAACCGGGCCCGGCTGAATGGCTTCAGCAAATAATCAACGGCGTGCACGTCGAAAGCCTGCAGGGCGAAATGATCATAGGCGGTGACAAAAACCACTTGCGGCAGGACCGCGGCGGGCAATTTTTCCAGCACCTCAAATCCGGTGAGTCCGGGCATTTGAATATCGAGGAAGAGCAGGTCGGGTTTTTCTTCCATAATGGCGCTGATGGCCTGCGCGCCGTTGCTGCTCTGGCCGATCAATTGAATCTCGGGGTCGTTGCGCAGGAGAGCGACGACGTTTTCGCGGGCCAGTACTTCGTCATCAACGATCATCGTCCGGATGGTGGTGAGGGAGGTATTCATGGATCGTGAGTGGTGAATGGGAGAATGATTTCGGCGCGAACGCCGCAAGGAGGATGGTCGCGCAGCCACAGCCGGGCGTCACCGCCGCTGTACAGCATTTCGAGGCGGGCGATCGTATTTTGCACCCCGATTCCATGGTGGAGGATCGCGTCGTCTTTGGGGAGCGGTGGACCGTCATTGTAGACCGCGAGAATCAGCTTCGCCCCATCGCGCTGCGCACTGATGCGCAGCAAGCGGGCCGCCGGATCTTTTGAAATGCCGTGCTTCATGGCGTTTTCAGCCAGGGGCTGGAGAATCAGGCTGGGAACGAGCGCATTCATGCAATCCGGGGCCAGATCAAATTCAACCATGAGCCGATCCTGAAAGCGGATGCTTTCAATTTCAAAGTATCGCCGCAGAAAACTGATTTCGTGCTCGAGCGGTTCCATCGCTTCCTGCCGGTGTTCAAGTGAGCGGCGCAACAGCTCGCCCAAACCTGCGATCATGTTTTCCGCTTCGGCTGTCCGCTGGCCGCGGATGAGACCGGTGATGGAATTAAGCGTGTTGAACAGGAAGTGCGGGTGCAGCTGCATCTTCAGTGCATCCAGACTCGCGCGAACCAGCCGGGTTTCGAGCCGGGCATTCGCCACGCGGAGTTCGCCGGCCAATTTTTGGCCGTCGCGTGATTCGCGATAGAATGCGACGCCGTAAAATCCAAACGTGAGCAGTAAATAAACCAACGCCGGCGTATAATTCCAGCCGTTCATGCCGCAGAGGTCGTCGATCACCACGGGAAGAAAACTAGCGGGGAGGTGATTGGCAAAGACCACCCGAACTGCTCCCAGCACGACGAACAGACTCGCGACGACGACCGCAATCGCTCCATGCAAGGCCAGCGTCCAAGCCCAGCGCCGGTCACTCATGGTGAGTCGCTGTTGCAGCCAGAGGGTAATGGGAATGAGCAGCCACCAGATCACTTCCAAGGGCCACTCGTTTAATTTTGTGTAGCGGAATGCGGTACGCGGATCGCCCCGCAGCCACGGCAGACAGTCCCACAGCAGCAGTGCGCAAAGCGCCACTGTGCCCGTCCACCAAATCAGCGACCAGAAACTCCACTCGCACCAGAACCCGGTAATTTTTTTTTGGTGGGGACCGTTCATATTCCAGGGACTAAGTGCAATCGTTTCAGATTTTGCCGCATCATGGGATCGGGTGACCAACCGTGTACTTCATCTGCCAGGCTGGTTCGGCGCAAATCAAACATCAGGGGAATGCTGGGCAGTTCGGTCATCACCCGACGTTCCACTTGTTCGAGCAGTGCGAGATGTTCCTGGCCGGTTTGACTGTTGGCCTCGGCCAAAAGATTTTCCACGACGGGGTCGGTCCAGTCGGTCTTGTTCATATTCGAGTGCGACGAAAATATTCCGAGCAAGTCACCGGCGTCGGGCACAGTGGCGGTCAATTGATTGTAGAGAATGTCGTAATCTCCGGCCTTGATTCGTTCGGCGCGCTTTTTGCGTTCCTCGTAGGCCACATACGTTCTTACGCCTAATTCCTGGTACCAACGCTCGGTCCATACGGCGATGAATGGGTTCGGCAGTCGCTCGAGTGGCATAGCCATGCGCAGGATGGGGAACCCTTTCCCTCCGGGGTAACCGGCTTCCGCGAGCAAGCGGCGGCCTAATTCGGCATCCTCATGTAAGAGAGTTAACCCTGGGCGCCCCGGCATCTCCGGCACCCAAGACCACGCGGCCCTCATGTCTTCGGCGTCGTAGTGTTTGATTGGGTTCGCGCGATCCAAGGCCAAGGCGAGTGCCTGGCGCACGCGCCCATCGGCGAGTGGCGCACGGCTCACATTGAAATTTACCGAATGGACCGTGGGTTGAAACTCGGTCGCGATGGAGAACGGGCGATCAGTGGGTGACGTGCGATTTTTACCCCAGGAAGTCGGTGTCACCAAATCCACCACCCCCGCCGCCAGCATTAACTGCGCGACCGAGAGGCTCGTGGCTCCGACAAATTGGATTCCGTCGAGCACGACCTCGGTGCGTCCGTGGTAAAATTCGTTTCGGGCCAGCGTGTAGCCGTCAGCGCTGGCCCGGACCAAACGGAACGGGCCGTTGGTGACAAGCGATGCTGGGATCGTGAGATAGCTTTTATTGGTTAACACTGCATCGCTGGACACGTCTACGGGTGAAAGCAGTGGATCCGCCAATTCCATGACGAAAGTGGAGCGCGGCTTTTCGAGCGTGAGGCGCAACGTGTGCGCGTCCACGGCTTGCACCCCGAGGCTATTTGCGTCCGAAAGATCGCCGCGCTGGTAAGCCAGAGCATTTTTCAAAGGCGCGAGTATTTCTGCGCCTTCTTTTTTTCCTTTGAGCAAGCGGATCCAACCGCGCGCGAAATCCGCCGCTGTAACGGGATTGCCGTTACTCCAGCGGGCGTCACGTCGCAGATCGATGGTCAAAATCAGGCGATCCTCCGACCAACTCCAACGGAGAGCGGCGGCCGGTTCCGGCTCGCCGGTTTGCGGGTTACATTCCACGAGCGGTTCCCAAAGACTGAGGATCAGCAGATTATGTTGTGCCAGTGTCATACCGCGCATCTGCGGATCGGGTGGAGTGCGTTGGGTCCAGGCAACCCGCAGGATATTTTGATCGGCCGAGTTCCGCGGGACCACAGGTAATCCATGCCGCGGCCCTTGAAAAATGAGCGCGAGCAATCCGGCGAGGAGTAACACCACGAGGCTGGTCCGGCCAAGATTGGGGCAGGGGGATGTCATGGTTTTTGGCGCGTCCAACACTGCGCGCCAATTAAGTGTGCTCCGATGGGTTGGGCAAACAGAGTTTGGCTCCGCCGTGCCATTGTGCGACGAAGCACTAATTGGGTTGGTCGAGTCTCATTTTTTGCGTAAAATACGGCGAGTGGCGGAACAGATTTTCGGCGTCATTTCGCTGGCGAAAAAGAATTGGCGGAAGGAGTTTCAGCTCGTTCCGCGGCGGGACACGGCCGAATGTGGCGCTGTCCCGAAGGACCGGGACGTTAGAGGAATCGTCAGTCCAATACGTGCCGGTAAGGAAGGTCGAAATCCCAAGGCGGGTTTCGCTGATCTTTCCGATAACTAATCGAAGCAAAGACGCTTTCAACGACTTATCTGGCTAGAAAACGGCTGTTTCCCGATGGAATTTGATTCAAGGCCGTGAAAATTCCGGTTAGTGTTTCCGAATGGAATCCCCCGCATGGTCCGACCTCGACGACGAACCGTTGCTGGAAAAGAAGATTTCCCAGCTTGGTCTGACCCTGCCGGGCACGCCGCTCCAGGCTCAGGTTCAACAGCTTTACGATGAACTTTCCCAGAAGGGCCTCTGCTTTCATCCGCCTTGTCATGTCGGCGATGAATGGTTTGTGCCGGTCGGCATCCCCTCCATTTTTGTGCCGTTCTTTCTCGTGCACGACCGTCTGCGCAAGCTCGAGGCCAAGATGATGCTCGAGGTTGAAGGTGAGAGCCCGGAGTGGTTCATGCGTCTGATGCGCCATGAAGCGGCCCACGCTTACGCCTACGCGTACCAGCTCACCAGAAAACGGAAGTGGCAGCGCGTGTTTGGCAAAACTTCCACCGAGGCGACGCCTGATTTTTATCGTCCCCGACCGTACAGTCACTCCTTCGTCGTGCACCTTGACGACTGGTATGCGCAGAGTCACCCGGATGAGGATTTTGCGGAAACCTTTGCGGTTTGGCTCACACCCGGACTCGATTGGCGCACTCGCTTCAAGGGTTGGAAGGCCCTGCAAAAACTTGAATACGTGGACGAGTTGATGCGCTCCATCGCCGGTCAGCCGCCGCCGTACCAGCCGGCATACCGTGTGAAGGATTTTAATTTTCTCAATATCAAGCTGAAGACTTATTATGCGCGGAAACGAAAGCAGTTCGAGGATACTTATCCCGATTTTTATGACCGCGACCTTCGCCAGCTTTTCGCGGGTGCGCCGGATGCCGGCCCGGCCCGCAAGGCGTCGCTTTACCTTCGGCAGCGGCGACGGGCACTCATGGACGCGGTGTGTGAGTCGACCAACGAAAAAAAATATCGCGTCAACAAACTGCTCTCCCGTTTGATTGACCGTTGCGACCAACTCGACTTGCACTTGATTCCGGGCGACGCGACGCCCGATATGCCGGTGGCGGCTTATCTGACGACTTTGGTGATGAACTATCTTTTCACGGGAAAATTTAAGCGGAGAAAATAACCATGAGAAAAAAACTCAAAGTACTCGCCTTGTTCGATGCCGTGCGCCCCACGACGCTCAATCAGGATCTGGGGCCCGAACTGAAAACGGCGGACTGGAAAACCGAAGCCGGCGTCCTCGCGGCCTTGACCGAGCTTGGTTATCCGACCGAGCATCTCGCAATTTTTGACGATCTCGATCTCCTGCGTCAAAAACTTCAGACCTTCAGTCCGGATGTGATATTTAATCTGGCCGACCAGTTCCGGAATAACCGCGCCTTCGACCAGCACATCGTCTCGTTTCTCGCGATGAACGGGATTCCCTTCACCGGCTGCGGCTCGACGGGGCTGACCCTTTGCAAGCACAAGGGCATCTCAAAAAAAATCCTCAGCTACCATCGCATCCATACGCCGGACTTCGTGATTATCCCGCGTGGCAAACGCATCGCGCGACCGAAACGCCTGAAGTTTCCCATTCTCATCAAGCCACTCAAGGAGGAGGCGTCGTACGGAATCTCCCAGGCATCGTTCGTGGAAACCGACGAGCAATTCAAGGAGCGGGTCGCCTTTATCCACGAGAAAACGGACAACGATGTCATCGCCGAGGAATATATCGAGGGGCGCGAACTCTACGTCAGCGTTATTGGCAATCATCGTCTGCAGGTGTTTCCGATCCGCGAATTGATTTTCCGCGAAGTACCGCCGGACGAGCCGAAGTTCGCGACCTATAAAGCGAAGTGGGATGAAGCCTACCGCGAGCGTTGGGGCCTGGAAAACCGTTTCGCCGAAGGTTTGGAACCGGCGCTGGTGCGCCACATCGAGTCGGTCTGTAAGCGTATTTATCATCTGCTGACCATCGACGGTTACGCCCGGGTGGACTTGCGATTGAACGCGAAGAATGAGCTCTATTTCATCGAGGCGAATCCCAATCCGATGCTGGCGCCTGATGAGGACTTCGCGCAGTCGGCGCTGAAGGCGGGGTTGACGTATCCGCAATTGATCGACCGCATCGCCCGGCTCGGCCTGGCCACGGTGCGGGATTGATCCAGCGCGGACGATTCAGGAAACTAATCGGGAATTGTCCGGATCGCATCGTTCGGTCACGGCGTTGCATCTGAACAGAAATTATTTTGTACGGTATTTCGTATCGGCGACGGATAGTTATAAACCGATGACAGCTGATTCCGCGTTGTTGCGCAGGTATTTGAAAGAAGGCTCCGAGCGCGCCTTTCGCGAGCTCGTGGAGCGACATCTGCCGTTGGTTTATCACACGGCATTGCGGCGGGTAAATGGTAACACGACTTTGGCCGAAGAGGCGACGCAGGAGGTTTTCACGGTTCTCGCAAAAAAAGCCGCCAGGCTCTCCGATCGCATCGTACTCTCGGGTTGGCTTTACACCGCGACCCGTCTGGCCGCGAGCGATCTGCTGCGGCGCGAGCAGCGACGCCTGGAACGCGAGCACAACGCTTTTAGCATGCAACAAATCGATCGCACTTCGGCAGACCCGGACTGGGCTCGGATCGCTCCGGTAATTCACGAGGTATTGGCGGAATTGGGGGAGACCGACCGGAGCGCCATTCTTCTGCGTTTTTTTGAGAATCAAACTTTTGGCGACATCGGTCGCGCTCTTCATCTGACGGAGGATGGCGCCCGACTCCGCGTTAGTCGCGCGCTGGACAAACTGAATGGGCTGTTATCCGGACGAGGCATCCGCTCGACGTCGGTTTTGGTGGCGAGCGTGCTGGCGGTGCAGCAAGTGGGCGCGGTGCCCGTGGGGCTCGCTGTGGCGATTTCAGCCACGGCGGTCACGACGGCCGGTGCCGTGACATGGACCGCTGCTTTTTATTGGCTTACCATGAGTAAATTAAAAATCGGGATCGTCGGGGCGTTGGTGGCCGCGGCTTTCGTGACTTCGTTGCTCGAGGTGCGGGCGAATCGCACCCTCACGGATGAACTCAGCCACCTGCACTCTCAAGCCGCGGTCGTCGGGGCGGGGTCCACTTCATCAGCCACTGAATTACCTGATGCGGATGCGCAGGAATTAAGTCGTTTGCGACGGCGGAGTGATCAACTCCAGAGACGTCCCAGCGGGGTGGTCGATTCCGCGATGAAGCTGGTTTCGAATTGTCAGAATCGAGGGAATGACACTCCCGAAGCGGCCGTCGAGTCGCTTTTCTGGGCGGCCACGAATGGCGATCTGACCGCGCTTTCCCAACTTTGCTTTTTCGATGAAAAGTGGTCGCCGATGATGGACGCCTGGTTCGCCACCCTCAGCGAATCGGTGCGCGTCAAGTACGGCACGCCTCAACGTCTTCACGCCGCCAAGAATGCCGGATTTCTTCTCACTAATGGATTCTCTGGCCAGGTAACGAAAGACACACCGGTGACCATTTCTTATCAAGTGGTCGATCAACGCGTTAGTTTTGATGAGAAAATTGTTGAGATCTGGGCGGCCGGAATCGGAGGATTTCAAAAGGAATGGGAAGGAAGTAATCTCATCTTGCTCCGTCACGATCTCGCGGGATGGCGGTATTTGAACAATGATCCGAGCGATTTCAAAGGGGTGCGATTCGGCGGTAAAATTAGTCCGGCGACCGGCGACTGGGAACCGTCGATCTACAAGAAATGAATACCAGATTTCTAATCCGATTAGCTGGGTTGGCTGCGATCGCCGGCCTGGGGTTTGGATTGATTTTTATTCATCATGAAAATCAGAAAATTCGGCAACTTATCGTCGACGAACAGGTGCGCCAGCTTCACCGAAAAACCGAACGACAGGCCCGAATCGAAGCAGCCAAAATTGCCCGAACGCAGGCCCGTCACGAGGAATTGATCAAGGTTCGCCGAGAGGTGGCAGATCTCGAAAGAACGGCCGAACAGTGGCACGCGGAAAAAATTGCCAAAGCGGCGAAAGATGCAGCTGCGCTGCTTAATAATCAGGATCCTTTCAAAGACCTGACCCGTTTGGATAATTTCCAGAATGCGGGACGGGCCACCCCGAGTAACGGATTTCAGACTTTTGTTTGGGCGGTGACGAAAGGAGAGACTCAGGCGGTTTCAGCCCTGTGCGTTTTGGAGGATTCGGCGGAGGAGTTTGTCCAGGCACTCATCGCTGAAATGCCGCAAGGTGAACGGGCGGAGTGGACCGGCGGGAAACTCGCGGGCTTGTTTTTCCAAGCCAAACTTTCCCAGTACCCCGCAGCCCAAATCACCGGGGAAGAGCGGGTCGACGCTCAAAATGTTATCGTCAAGCTGCGGGCACCCGGGAAGCCCAACGAGATTTTCCCCATGCGACTCGGAGCGAGTGGCTGGCAGGTCGTGGTTTCCGGGCAACAGATTGCCGCTTTGAAAACTAAAGTCCCGGCGCTCCTTTCAGGCGATTTTGTCGAGTTACCCTGAACTCATTCGCGGCAAAATTCTATTCGGTCTGCGGGGGGGAGAGGCCGTCAGGCCGATCGCTTGCCCGACTGCGTGATTCGATGATAGAAAGACTCAACGATGGCTGTCCGTTTTCCGATGGTCGTTCGTCGTATTGGTAGCACCTTATCACCCGCTCGCACTCCCAACTCCGCCCGCCCATGCCCCACGAAAACTCGTCCGCATTCCCCTCCGATCGTGAACTTGTTATCACCCGCGTGCTTCATGCGCCGCGCGAGCAGGTCTATCGCGCGTGGACCACGCCCGAACTGATTACGCAATGGTTCACCCCGCCACCATGGAAGACGATTCGCGCGGTGCTGGACCTCCGACCCGGCGGTGCGAATTGCATCACGATGCAATCGCCGGAAGGAAAAGAATTTCCGAATCACGGGATCTACCTCGAGGTCGTACCCAACGAGCGGCTGGTGTGGACCGATGCCTTTGTGGCGGCGTGGGAGCCATCGGAGAAACCGTTTATCACGTGCATTCTCACGTTCGAGGATGCGGGCAATGGTCACACCAATTACACCGCGCGTGTTCGCCACTGGTCGGTGGCCGACCGCGAGGCCCATGAGCAGATGGGTTTCAAGG
>JANYFP010000076.1 GCA_025362555.1 Verrucomicrobiota bacterium | reverse complement strand
TGACGGGGTGTTCGGCATGCTGCTCGCGGTGCCACTCACGGCCTTTTTTGTCACTGCGTGGCGCCTGCTCCGGCATAAATATTTCGCCGAGTGAAATCGCTTCCAGCCCCGGAGCAGTGCGCAATTTGTGGCGCGGAGATTCCGAAAAATTCCCGCGCGTGTCCCGAATGCGGCGCGGACGAACGCACCGGTTGGCGCGAGCAAAGTCTCTACGATGGCCTGGATTTGCCGGACGCTGAGGCCGAGACGAAACCAACCCGCGCCGGCACCGGTCTGCTCTGGAAAGTGACGGGGCTCGTCGTACTGGTTCTGATGGCCGTACTGCTGTTGCGCGGCCGGTTTTAGGTCCCGCCAATCAGATTGGCGGGAAGAAGCGGCCCCTACATAAATCGATTGTCCAATGACCGTTGATCTAACACCGCCACGGCGAAAAAATCTCCCGCACAACGTTCGTCCTTACCCTTTCACGATGTCCGTATGCCTCGATGCGACTAAGACCAAACGTCCAATGCTTTTACCGGTCGCCAAGCACGCTAAAGAATCACTCTTCGCAGGATCGAGCTTCGCGGTCTTGGCGACCTTGCTCTAAAGTGCAGAAGCTTGAGGCGATTAGTATCAAGCCGTGCCGGGATCGCGGGCGGAGTGGCTTTCACTGATCACTTTGGCGAGCGCTCGGGCAAGGTCTTCCCCGCTGAAAGGCTTTTCCAGCAGAATACAGCAGGGCAACGTGTCGATTTTCTTTCGAACACTCTCACTCCCGTATCCGGTCAAAACAACCACCGGAAGAAACGGACTCAACGGCCGCATCTGCGTGATGAGTTCCAAACCGCTCAACTGCGGCATGGTCAAATCCGTGACCATCGCGGCAAATCGGTTCGGCACCGCGCGAAACGCCGCGAGGGCGGCCGGCGAATCAGTAAATGAAAGCGGACGATAGCCGAAGTGCCGCAAGCGGGAGGTCGCGAAATCCGCCACCACCGGCTCATCATCAACGACCAAAATTTCCTGGCCCGCACCTTGCACCGGTTCGCTCACGGCGACCGGCACGTTGATCGACTCCTCCGTCCTGGGAAAATAAAGTTCAAAAGTAGTGCCCGATTCCAGTCGGCTGTCCACTCGCAGTGCACCACCATGACCCGCGACCACTCCCTGCACAATCGCCAGTCCCAAACCAGTGCCTTCACCTTGGGCTTTGGTCGTGAAGAAGGGATCGAAAATTCGCTCCATTGTGGCTTGGTCCATGCCACTGCCATTATCTGCAATGGTCAGTCGCAGGTTCGGTCCTGGTTTCAAATTGGGTGTCTCCGACGCCATCTGGGCATCCACCGTGATCGGCTGCAACGTCACTGCGAGACGACCGGGACGGGCGCGCATGGCATGAACCGCATTCGTACAGAGATTGATTACAACCTGATGAATCTGGGTGGCGTCAGCGAGCACCGTTCCGTGCTCCAGTTTCTGAATAATTTCTATCGTGGCCGGAGTGGAAGCGCGAATGAGTTTCAACGCCTCCTCCACCGTTTGGGCAAGATCAAGTGGGAGAAGTTTCGTGTGCCCTTGGCGGGAAAAGGTCAGGATCTGCATCACGAGATCCTTGGCCCGCAAACCGGCGGCGCGAATCTGCACGAGGTCCGGCCGGACATCGCCGCTGCTGTCGACCGTCATACGGGCAAGTTCACAGTAACCGAGAATGCCGGTGAGGATGTTGTTGAAATCGTGGGCGATGCCACCCGCCAGCGTGCCGATGCTTTTCATTTTCTGCGCTTGAACCAACTGGGCTTCCAGCCGGCGATGCCGCTGCTGATCGGCGCGCCACTCGGTGATATCCTCCTCGAGAATGAGATGATGCCGCGTCTGGCCATCCGGGCTCAGAATCGGCGAAATACTCGAACGCACATGCACCAGACTGCCATCCATTCGACGGTTAACCAGTTGCCCACTCCACGAATCACCGGCCTTCAACGCCGCCGCAATTTCTTCGAAAACCAACGGGGACACGACCGGTGCGCGCAGGAGTTGGAGCTTGGATCCGACGAGGTAGCTCGCGGCGCACCCCGTCAACGCACAGCTGCGCGGATTCGTAAATTCGATGGTGCCATCGGGTGCGGTGATGAAGACCGCCACCGGACTTTGGACAATCGCCCGCGTCAAGATGCGGATCTCCTCGACCTGATTGGCGAGTTGCGCATTCGAGCGGCTCAGTTCAACGGTGCGTTCCGCCACGAGATGCTCGAGCCGTTTATTTTCGCGGCGCTCCAGCAACGTCAGAAACCACGCGGCCAACAGCACGACCCCGATCGCGGATACCGCATAGCCGACGTAAGCAATCGTGGTGCGATACCAAGGTGGACGGATTGCAAACACGAGCGTCGCCTCGGTGCCGGTGTCCGCCCCGGTTCGCGGACGGACGTGAAGCACGTAGCGCCCCTCTTTCAATCGGTTAAAGGCAGCTGAGCCCGCGCTGCCGGTGGAAATCCATTCGGAAGCCGAGCCCTCCAGCATCACCTCAAAAGTGACCGGCATCGCCAGCGCGTTGCCTCTGGCCACAAAATGGACAATCAACGAATTTTCCGAAAAATCCAGCGACGGCATTTCACGTTTCATCGTGAAAAGCGTGCGATTGCTGGTCGCTACATTGACCTGCGTAATCAACGCCCGCAAAGCCACCGGCGGTGAGACCGGCATCGCCGGATCGTAGCGGGCCAAGCGGCGCAGCCCGTGCATCCAGACGACGCCGTCGCTCTCAAACGTATAATAATAGGGCTGGAAGCTGAGATCGAGGGATAGGGAAGATTCTTGCCACTGCCCTCCTTGCTTTTCCAAGACGTGCACCTTCCCTTCCGCCGTGATCCAAAGTCGCCCCCGCGCATCCAACCCAGGCCGGCCGATGGGGCCGGACAGACCAGGCAGAGACTGAGCAAAACTCTCATCAGACACGAAGCGCCGCGTCACCTCGTCAAAGCGCAGAATCCGTTCTGCGAAATTAAAACGCACCGTGCCATCCAGCTCGAAAATCTGCGCCCAACTCCCGGGCACACCGTTATCACTGGTGAAAATTTCAAGCGAGGGCGTGCCCTGCTCCTTGTGCACGAGCCCCACCCGACCGGTCCCGAGTTCCAACCAGACCCGACCAATGCGATCGATTACCGCATTGTAAACTTTGCTCAATCCGGGCACCTGCATCCGCTGCGAAATTTCCACGCGCCCACGGGACAATTGCAGCCAACCGAGTTCATTTTGTGCGCAATAAAGCCAGCGCTCATCGGCCGACGATTTCGCCAGCACCCGCAGATTATTTATCTCCGGAGCAAACAACACCCAGCCGGACTCGTCTCTAAAAAACGCCCCTTGCTCGGTACCTGCGATCGGGATTCCCGTGATAACTGATAATGCTCCAACAAATGCTTGAGAGGGATTATCCACCTCCATTCTCGCGAGCCGTCCGTCGTCATCGTATTTCCCCTGGTAGGTCTTGCCGTCAGCGAGCAACCACAACCGGCCGCCCAAACGATAAGGATGTGCGGTTGTAATTCCCGTCCCAATCAGCGGCTCGAAATGTGACACCTGCGAAGGAAATCCGATGCGGACCACCCCACCGTCCAACAGCCCCCACAAGACGCCACCAGCGACCGGCAACAATCGTTTCACTCCCGAAAGACGATGATCGAGCGACCGATCCAGAACCTGGACGACGCGCCCCTCTCGGGTAAATAAAACCACCCCATAGTTATCGACCGCTGCCGCATAAAAGCCGCCCTCGGTTGCGCAAAGATCATTGATCCGGGCACCCTTGGGAAAAAGCGCCCCGGCGGCAAACGGACGCAGCGTCCGTCCATCAAACAACTGCAATCCGAGTCCATAGGTCCCCACCAACTCAAGATTCTTGTCGTACGCTTGGGCACACGTGATGGCCGACCGTGTCCCGTTGGCCAGCACCGGTTCCATGGCACCTGAAAGAGTGAGACGAGAAAGCCGGCCATCGCCGCTGCGGTCACTGAGATAATACGCGCCACCAAATTCAAAAATATCTTCAAAGGTATCCACCTGTCCGACGATTCGCGCTGTTTGTCCGGGGCGCCAAGCGATGACAGATCCACTGTTGCTGTGCCAAAACCATTCCTTGCCCGCCTCAACCACAAATTGTGACGACGACTGCGAGGAAGCGGTGCCACCGGCCAAAGGATCGGTCAGCTCCATCCGCCACAAACCGTCTTCGCCAAAATCAACCCGCGCCCCCCGCCCCGGCACGCCGAGGTAAATATGACCGTCGCTATCAACGACTCCTCCGTGACCGGAAACCGTTCCATCCGTCGGGGCCTGACGAAAAACTTCCCAGCGGACTCCGTCGCCCAACGCCAATTGCTGCGCCGCGATCACCAAAATCCGACCGTCCGGCATCAACCGAATATCCGTCGGCGCGGAATCCAACCCCAACGATTCCGCCCCCAAAACCGCGAATGAAGGAGCTCCCGCTTCTACCAAACCAGGACCCGCCGGAGCAATCCGATGAGCCTGCGCATAGACCGACAGCGACAAGCCCCAGCAAACGACCGCCGCAATAAAGCATCGAAGCCCAAAAAACACCAAAACTTCACTCATGCAGGACAAAAACACCGATCTAAATCGTATGCCAAAAAACCAACAGAGACGTTGTTTGCGGCTTTGAATCACAGTGGAATAAAGCCCAAAAAGCCGGAGGTCAGTAACGAAAAAAACTCCTGTTTCCAAGCCTCTCTATTAATCGTCAGGACTTGAGCCCAACCGGTTCCTCGCTGTTTTCCGATGGGTGCTGGCGAAAGCGAGCTTCTACCCGAATCCAAGCCAGAGCAGATGACCGCTAATGAGTTTCGCCGATGGGCGAAACTTTAGAATACCCCTTCGACTAATCGTCTTCGGGGTGAGTTCCGGGGAGTCGGCTGATCGCTGCCTGATGGGTTCTGCCTGCGATTAGCAGGCCGCAGAAGCGCACGGGCAGAGATGATGAGGCAAAGCCGCACTTTCAAAGATTCATCCCTTGATGAATCCAATTAGCGGTGAGAACTTCCGGATTTTGATTCTGTTTTGAAAGGCTACTCACTGGAAGTAGCGAGGAACCAGCCAACTTAATCCATGGCCGCAATCCGTGATTGATAGTCCTAGGGCTTTTGTGGCTAAGTCCTCGCTGAGTCATGCCTATCCGCCTCCACGATTCCCTCACCCGCACCCCACGCGAACTCAAGCCCGCACAACCGGACGGCATTTTCCGCTTCTATAACTGCGGCCCGACCGTTTACGCCCCGGCCCACATCGGAAATTTCCGGACCTTCGTGGTGAACGATGTCATCCGCCGCCTCCTCGAACTCGAATTCGGCCCGGACAAAGTTAAACACGTCCGCAACCTCACCGACGTCGACGACAAGACCATCAAGCGCGCCCGCGACGAGGGCCGACCGCTTAGCGATGTCACAAAACAGTGGACCGATAAATTTCACGCCGACTGCGCCGCACTCAACTGTCTCCCGCCACACGTCGAGCCCGCCGCTACCACTCATATTAAAGAGCAAGTCGATATGATCGATGTGCTCATGCAAAAAGGAAACGCGTACCGCGCCGCCGACGGTTCAGTTTATTTCAAGGTCAGTTCATTCGGCGATTACGGCGCACTCTCCCGCGTCAAGGAACGCGAACTGCAAGTCGGCAGCGCGCTCAAAGCGACCGCGGCCGATGCCGACGAAAAAGAAGACGTCAGCGATTTCGCCTTGTGGAAAGCCCACAAACCCGACGACGGCGCCAACGCGTGGGACAGTCCGTGGGGCCGCGGCCGTCCCGGCTGGCACATCGAGTGCAGCGCGATGAGTAAGAAACATCTCGGCGACACGATCGACCTTCACACCGGCGGCGTGGATTTACTTTTCCCCCACCACGAAAACGAAATCGCCCAGAGCCAATGCTGTAACGGTACAACGTTCGCCCACCACTGGTACCACAGCGAACATCTCCTCGTTGATGGAAAAAAGATGAGCAAGAGTCTGGGAAACATGTACCCCCTCGACGAAATCGTCGCGAAAGGTTTCAGCCCGATGGCACTGCGGTACGCTCTGCTCATGGGCCACCCGCGGAAGCAGCTCAGTTTCACGCTGGATTCAATGCACGCGGCAGAAAGTGCGCTGAATAAGATTCGCGGTTACGCGAAAGACCTCTGCAAGCTCAGAAATCTTACATTTGAAGAGACGTTCACTAAATCACCAACATTACCACTAATTCCTCAAGTGCTTGGGTCCGTACTCAAAGATTTCTTAGGACGAATTTCTGATGACATAAATACCCCGGCAGCATTTGGGATTTTGTTTAGCGGTATCGAGCGAAATTGGAAATGGATCGGAGATCATGCCGATGACCCAACGAGCTGGGTACAGAACCAAAAAGAATTTCAAACAAGCATTGATGAACTCCGCCTAATGCTCTTCGTCCTAGGTCTAAACCTAAATACGCCAACAACCTTAGAAGTCGAAAGGCCATCCGCCATCACCGCCCTCGCCGAAAAACGCTGGGCCGCGAAACTAGCCAAAGACTTCGCTGGCGCCGATGCCCTCCGCAAAGAGCTCACCGCCGCCGGCTGGTCGATGCTCGACCGCAAAGACGGCTACTCACTCGAACCACTCAAGAAGTAGCCGACCTCAGTGTTTTCCTGATGCAGATTTTTTAGACTGTGCTTTGCGCTGCTGTGTTTTTGAAGACTTGGTTTTCGACGGCCCGTAAATCCCAGCGGGTTCCTGAAGGACAAGTTCCCCCTGTTGGACCGCTGCGTTTTTTGTGCGGTCTCTCTGCTTCCCCTTAGGAATATTACCCGGCGTCCAAATCCCTTCGGCTTTGCGGGCACGTGCAACCATCGGTGGAAAGAGCGCATTGATTTCGGCGCGATAGGCTTCGATGTATTTACTTTCAACCGCCAGATTTCCAGGCTGAAGCCGAGAGATTATTTGGTCAACGGGCCCCAGTTCAATGCCCAGCCAACGACGATTCTTGATCTCGGCGACTGCATAAGTGCTGCCAGAACCACCGAAAGGATCGAGCACCGTATCGCCGGGTTTCGACGCCATCGTGATGACCCGATCAAGCAACTTAATCGACAGTTCATTGGCATCACTCCGGCGCTTGAATTTGGCGTGCCGGACCGGTGGAATATCTTTCCAAACGTCGGTGAGGCTAACTCCCTTAGGATTCATCTTATCCTTATAGCCGCCATAATCCTTGAGCTCATGGTAACAATGTGGGCATGTGCCGATGGCCAGCCGATCAGGGGTAAACGTAGTTGGACGCGGGCCCTTGCAATAATAGAGCAACGAATAATGGCTCGGATAAAGTCGGCCGATGATCGGAAGCGTGTACGTCATTTCGATGGCCACCCAATGCCGAAAAGTAAGGTGCTGATTTAAAAAAGCACCGAGGGCTAGATTCCATTTGGGCAGATTGTAGAGAAAGAAACTGCCGCCTGGCTTGAGCACCCTCACACACTCTTCAATCCACCGTTCACACCACTTAAGGTAAGCATGCTCAGGAATGTCATCGTTCATACCCGATGCATATAATTTCCCCAGATTGAATGGAGGATCGGCGAAAATAAGATCGCAGGAGTTAGAGTCGATCTGAGGTAACACAGCCAGACAATCGCCACGATAAAGCACGCCAAATTGGGAGCGATGATCAGGCACGAAGGAATGAGGCACAGACATGAGTGATGAGCGAAAATGGAATGACTGAGATTTGGCGATGATTTCGAATAGTAGTCAATAGACTACATCCAAAAATAACTTAAATTGCTAACGTCATTAATGGCTAAACAAGACGAGCGGTTACTGTGGTTAGGTCGAGCCCATATTGACGAGACTACTTTTGACCGAGTCTTTGGTCGGGTACTCGCCAAACTACGTGGCTCTGACGAGTTCAATCCGACCCGTACCGCCCAGCACGCCGGGATTGATCGGTCATTCCTCTACGCAATAGAGCGCGGCGAAAAAGGCGTGTCATTATTCACCCTTTTCCGCATCGCTTCTGCTTCCAAACTGTCTGCCACCGACATGGTGCGACTCCTAGAACAAGAGTTGGCCGTGGAAACAAAGGAGAGCCCATGAAGCTCATCCACGAAGAAATACTGATTGGGGCGGAGAATATGTCCAAGGCACCCGAAACCGCTGCGTGCCTGACTGACATTAGGCTGGCCATCGCCAATGTGGTTTGGCCACAAAAAGCCAAAACCTTTACGATCAACCCAGTAGTCGATGGCAATGGGGTTCTACCCATCAAAGTGGGTTTCGTGCGAAAACTAAAAACGCTCGGCTGGAGCCTAGAGGAACGGCCCGTGCTGGCGAAAGGACTCGGTCCAGGCAAAGTTGATGCACTCAAAACTCTACCTGACGGACGACAATTTGCCGCCGAATGGGAAACGGGGAATATCTCCAGCTCACATCGCGCGTTGAACAAAATTTGCATGGGAATTTTGGAGGGACATCTCGCTGGCGGCGTGCTTATCCTGCCCGACCGGGAGCTCTACAATTACCTGACTCAACGGATCGGTAACTACAAAGAGTTGGCCCCCTACTTTCCTGTGTATAGGCATCTACACGCCATCAACGGACTATTGGCCGTATTTTCAGTCACGTTTGATCGGTCGTCCGATCGAGTAGCGCTTATTCCAAAAGGGATGGACGGACATTCGCTGCAAAGACGTGCGTTAAAGAAGTAGTTTTTTCGCAGAGGACACGGAGCCCCTACAGATCACAAAGAGATTAATCCTCCGTGTTCTCTATGCCCCCTCCTCCACCTCTGTGTAACAATCCGAGTCCTCCCCAGCCCGGCATTGACAGCCGGCCAAATCCTATGGCCCAATATCCCTTCGGCCCTGCATCGTAAGCAGGACCAAAACCAACTCCTGCCATGTCGATGTCTCCCCTCGAAGAACTCCGCCACTCGTGCTCGCACGTGCTCGCGACCGCCGTCCTCCGCATCTTCCCTGATGCCAAACTCGACATCGGTCCGCCGACGGACACCGGGTTCTACTACGACATCGATCTCGACCACAAACTGACGGCCGAAGACCTCGTCACACTTGAGGCGGAGATGAAAAAAATCGCCGACGAAAACCAGCCTTTCTACCGCAAGGAAGTTTCCCGTGACGAAGCCGTCGAGATCATCAAGTCCCGCGGCCAGGAACGCTATAAACTCGGCCGTCTCGCCGACATTCCCGCCGACGAGAAAATTTCGTTCTATCAAAACGGCGAATTCATGGACCTGTGCGCCGGCACCCACGTCCGTTATTCCTCGAAGCTGAAAGCCTTCAAACTCCTCTCCATCGCCGGCGCGTATCACCGCGGCGACGAGACCAACAAACAGCTCCAGCGCATTTACGGCACCGCGTTCGCCACCAAGGAAGAATTGGCCAACTACCTCGTTCAACTCGAGCAGGCGAAACTCCGCGATCACCGCAAGCTCGGCCGCGAATTAAAACTTTTCCACATCGACGAAGATGTCGGCCAGGGCCTGATTCTTTGGACGCCCAACGGCTCTATTCTCCGCCAGCAGTTGCAGGATTTCATCTCCGGTGAATTGCGCAAACAAGGTTACTCGCAAGTCTTCACGCCGCACATCGGCCGGCTCTCGCTCTACAAAACTTCCGGGCACTTTCCTTACTACAAGGACTCGCAATTTCCGCCCGTCGTCGAACGCGACTTCCTCGATCAACTCATTTCCTCCGGCTGCTCCTGCGCCGAAATGTCGAACCGCATCGACGCCGTTTCCGCGCACCTCGCTGAAAAAGTCAACAAGCTCACCGCGAAGGAAACGATCACCAAGGACCGCATTCTGCCCGACGACCAGCTCATCGACGGCTTCCTCCTGAAGCCGATGAATTGCCCGCATCACATCAAGATTTTCGCTTCGCAGCCGCACTCCTACCGCGACCTGCCCGTGCGTCTCGCGGAGTTCGGCACCGTGTATCGCTGGGAACAATCCGGTGAACTCAACGGCATGACGCGCGTCCGCGGATTCACGCAAGACGACGCCCATCTTTTCTGCACCGAGGAACAAGTGCCGAAGGAAATTATTGGCTGTCTCTCGCTCGTTAAGACGGTTCTCACCACGCTCGGCATGTCTGATTATCGTGTGCGCGTCGGTACCCGTGACCCAGACAGCAGCAAGTTCACCGGCAATTCCGAGCAATGGGATCGCGCCGAAGCCGCGTGCCGCGAAGCCGCCGCCACGCTCGGAGTGCCCTTCACCGAAGAGCCCGGCGAAGCCGCGTTCTACGGTCCGAAAATCGACTTCGTCATCAAGGATGTGATCGGTCGCGAATGGCAGCTCGGCACCGTGCAAGTGGACTACGTGCTCCCCGTACGTTTCGATCTCAGCTACATCGGCGCGGACAACACCTCGCACCGTCCGGTCATGATTCACCGCGCGCCTTTCGGCTCGATGGAACGTTTCTGCGGCGTGCTCATCGAACACTTCGGCGGCGATTTCCCCCTCTGGCTCGCACCCGAGCAAGTACGCCTCGTCCCCATCAGCGACAAGGTCAACGACTACGCGCAGGCACTGCACACGCAGCTCCTCGCGGCCGACATCCGCGTCACACTCGACAGCCACTCCGACAAACTCGGCGCGAAAATTCGCCGGGCCGAATTGGATAAAGTTCCGTACACCTTGGTCATCGGTCAAAAAGAAGCCGAAGCCAACAGCGTCTCGGTCCGTTCGCGTGCGAAAGGTGACGAAGGCGTGCTCAAAGTGGAAGACGTCATCGCCCGCTTCAAACAAGAGATCGCCACCCGCGCACTCCCGGAGAAGAAGGTGGTGGCGGCCAATCCGAATCCAGCAAAAGCCTGAGTTTTGTCACGAAGAGCACAGAGACTTCACAGAGCCCACCGAGGAAAAAACAGACCAGCCCTTCAGGTCACGGAGAATAAAATCCCGTTCTCCGTAACCTTCCTCGTACCTCCGTGAACTCTGTGCCACCATTCGATCTCCCGGCTTGGAAAGATGAACTCGACGCCATCGTCGGTGCGCGCGCCCACGGGCAGTCACGAGAAGTGCTCCCGCGCTTAAAATCACTCGATGAGCGTCATCCGAACATCCCCGAAATCAATTACCAGCTCGCGTGGACCTGCGATGTGCTTGATCGCCCGGCGGACGCCCTGCCCTATTACGAAAAAGCAATTGCGCTCGGCCTCGCGCCGAACGAACTCTCCGGCGCGCTGATCGGCCTCGGCTCCACGCTGCGCACGCTCGGCCAACTCGATCGCTCCGCCGAAGTCCTGAGTTCAGCGAAGCTCCAGTTTCCGGATAATCCCGAGTTCGATGCTTTCCTCGCGCTCACATTACATGCGCAGGGAAAACACGCCGACGCGCTCCGACTCGCTCTGGCAACGCTCTGTGCCACGAGCGAAGATCCCGGCCTCACCGCCTACCAACGCGCCATCCGCCACGCCGCCTCGCAATTGTAGTTGCGAGCTCGCTTCACAACTGGGCGAGACAGTGGCGCCACAAACATTTTATTCTACCCGCCCCCTATCCGAGATAATCAGGCTTGATCACCATAGCGTCGGCACGACGCCAGAATCCGTGATGTTAGCGTCCTTGGTAATCAGAATCAGCTTATGGATTTTTGCGGTCGCTGCGATAATGCGGTCAAACTGATCCCCATGGGGTAAACCAAGCGAAGGAGCCAGCAAGCCGGCCTCCAAGCTGATCGGCAGCACTGTCACAAACGGAAGCATCTGGCCCAAGGCATCCGCAGGAGTACCGGAGAATGAAATCTTTCTCGCATGATAAATCAGCCCAATCTCTTGCAAACTGATATCTGAAATCGCCAGTTGATCGTAGGGCGTTACGGCAATTGCTCGGGCTGCACCAGCACCTAGCTTATCCTCGTCAGTCACCGCCCATAACAGAGTATGCGTATCAAGCAGGTATTTTAGCCGAACCTTCACAAAGACGGTTTCCAAGCACTGTTTTTGAGTGTCGGACCTACAATATCCCCGTGAATCTTAATTTTCCCACGACACGAACCCAGCAGTGTCTTACGCACGCCCACCGCCGTAAAAAGAAACTTACCTTCCCGATCTTCGATCTGAACCGTCTCACCCCGGCGCGCCTTGGCCTTGAAGGTGGTGAACTCGCGAAGAAAGGTGCGGACGTTTGTCGTCATGCCCGCACCTTGTCTGACAAAATATTTTCTGTCAAGCGGGCTACCTCGCCCACTCCAGCGGTGGCGGTGCCGGGAAGGTACTCGTGAGTTCCACCGTCTTTCCCGCGCGGATCGATTGGTGCACCGACTGAATAATTTCAACGACGTGCGCCGCATGCGCACCGCTGGTCGGATGCGGCTGGCCAGTTCGCAACGCCCGCCAGAGTTCGAATACTCCGGCACTCCAGTCGCAGTACCATTCACCGAAACCAGCCGCCGGACGCACGGGCAACACCCGCCGGTATTTTTCGCCGAATTTCCCCAGCCGAACGGGAGCCGCACCGGAAAACCACGCCGTGGAAATTGAACCCGTGTCGCCATGAATCTCCAGCGCGGCGCGATTCTCCGCAGGCTCACCGACATAAAAATTTGCCGTGAGTCGCGCGCGCATTCCATTCGCGAACTCCAAAACGGACACCGTCCAATCCTCGGTTGTCAGCGTGAAGGGCTTACCGTCCTTCGTTCGTCGATCAGGCAGAATGACGCCACCACCCGCGATCACGCGTGCCACCGGTCCAAACCAAGCCGTGAGCAACGCCAGTGGATAAACTCCCACATCCGCGACCGGACCGACCGCGTAGAATGGCGCGGGATTGGGATGCCAATTTTCAATGCGCGACCAATCGACCGTCGCATACGCCACGCGCGGAATGCCGATGCGGCCGGCGCGGATTAATTTCCACGCCGTCTGCTGCGCTTCACCGAGCCACGTCACTGGGGCACAGCTCAGTCGCAGTCCGCGTGCTTCCGCCAGTGCCACCAATTGCGCCGCCACGGCATAGGTGGACGCGAGGGGCTTTTCTGAATGCACGTGTTTACCGGCTTTCAAACTGCGTGTGATCACCTCCACGTGCGCTTGCTGGATGGTGAGATTGACCACCACTTCAACTTGCGGATCAGCGAGCACTTCATCGAGCGAGGCGTAGGCGCGTCCGCCGTGCTTTTTCGTCCAGGCCTGCGCCCGGGAGAAATCAATATCGCTCGCGCCGAGAATCTGAATCTCGCGCCGCGTGCGCATCGCCGTTCCGTAGCCATCGGCAATATTCCCGCAACCGACCACGACAATCCGCAACGGTGGCGCCACTTCCTTAATTTCGACCGCCGCCCACCACGCCTCGGCCCGCTCCCGACCTTCCCGGATTTCGTTGCTCGGATTAAATTCCTCCGGTTCATGCTCAATTCCAATCGGACCGCGAAATCCTCGCGTCCGCAATTCCTCCAGCACCGCGCGTACCGGCACCACCCCGTCACCCAAACGGCACGTTTCATGACCCAGATCAATAAATTCAAGCCCGGTCTTTTCCGCGCGCGGGGCCTTCACGTCCTTCAAGTGGACACTAAAAATCCGCGAGAAGAGTTCGCGCAATCCCACGAGCGCGTCCCACCCCCGCGTGGCGCACCAACCTGTATCCAGAGCGATCCCGATCACATCCTCGTCACCTTCACCCAGGCGGGCGCGAAGTTCGGCGATGCTTTTCTCCTGATGATTCTCGATCGCGTAAACGACCCCATGTTCGCGAAGAATCGCCACGGCGGCAGCCCGCTCCGTCACCACCAATTCAATATGCCCGGCAATAATCGGAATCTCCAGGGCGGCACCCAAGCGGCACGCCGCGTGCAAATCACTCGCGGCTCCCGGCACCCACGCCGCGTAACTGCGGACCACGAGACTGTGCTTCGCGAGCAGTGTCTTGGCGATCTCGACGTGCTGTAACGTGGCCCAACGGAAATGGAGATGAGCCGCCCACAAATCGATGGAGGAAAAACCCAGCGCCTTGACTTCGAGCAGCATCGCTTCAAAGCGCTCGGAATACGTTTCCAGCGGAGCAAACCAGGCATTGGCTGCATTATCACCCTCCATCCAACCGGCGATGCGGTAGTTATTCTGGCGGGCAACAAAATTTGCGGTGATGAAAGAAAAGGAAGGGGGCATGGTTCAAGCCTAGCAAAAACCGGGGTTTCCGTCTTGTCGCCCCGCAAACATTTTATTGTCCTGTATTGATGTCACTGACCCTGCGCTGGAATCGACTTTTTACCCCTCAGAGAGCGGGAATGATTTCCTGGTCACGCAAAGCCGTCGGCGAAGAGTTCCCGTTGCATGACCATGATTTCCCGGAAGTGTTTTGGATCTCCGAGGGCACGATGCAGCACCTGATCAACGGGAGCACCACCGAATTAACGCGGGGCGAACTCGTCTTTGTCCGGGCGAAAGATTGCCACGCTTTCCGCGGGGCGGGTGAGCGAGGCGGGGTGGTCTGCAATTTCGCCGTCCGGGCAGATATCGTGCGCCATCTGCGGGAACGGTATTTTCCTGCGCTCTCCACGGCCTGGTGGGACGGAGCCATCGTTCCACCCAGCCTGCAGTTGTCAGCCGTCGAGCTGCAGTCCCTCGATCACTCGGCCCGCGAGCTGGCCGATGGCAGCGTGTCGGATTTGCACGCGACCGAACGTTTTTTGCTGAATCTTTTTCATCGGTTGCGCCAGCGCGAGTCACCCACCCCCAAGAGTCTGGAGCCCGCGTGGTTGACGGCCGCCCGCAAAAGTATGGAGGACCCGCGAAATTTGCACGCGGGGATGCCAAAGCTCGTGCGCCTCGCCGGTTGTTCAGCCGAACATCTCGCGCGCACCGTTCGACGTGTGCATGACACGACACCGACCGAGCTCGTGAATGAGATGAGGATCAATTGGACCGCCGCCGAGCTGCAATTTTCCAGTCGTGACATCGCTGACATCGCCCTCGCGGTAGGCTTCGAAAGCCTAAGTCACTACTACCATTTATTTCGCAAACAACTGGGCGTGACACCGCGCCAGTTCAGGTTGCGAGCCCGCACTCTGGCGTGACTTAAAACCAAGTAAACCGCAGCCGTAATTCCCCAAACTTCACGCCGATCATCATTTCATTTGATCCGCCGTTAGCCAAAAAAATCACGATACCCGCGATCAGTTTAAAAAACAATGCTTTGCATTAAATAAGTTCACTTATGAACCATCGATTCGCTAATGGTATTGCAATCAGCAAATCGCCCTCTGTAATTTCACTCAAGAATCAGCCCCTGTTACCGTTCTTATTTAACCTCCATGAACTCAAGCAACCGACCACCCCTGTCGTTGCGCCGGCTATTACTGGCGCAGCTCTGCCTCATTATTGGCGTTCCATTCGCCGCGGCGCAAACCGCCCCAGCTCCCTCTGCTGCCGCAACCGCGCCGGCCGGAAACCCCGTTCCCGTCGAAACCTCGGCCAAAACCGCACTGAGCACCGACGAAACAGTCGTCCTCTCGCCGTTCGAAGTCGTCTCGAACAACAAGGGTTACTATTCGGCGAACACGATGTCAGGCACGCGCTTCAACACCAAACTCGATGACCTTGCTTCGTCGATCACCGTGATGACGAAGGAACAGATGTCCGACTTCGCGATGCTCGATATTAACGACGTGTTTCTCTACGTCGCGGGCACCGAGGGCACCGGCACCTACACCGACTACGCTTTGGACCGCAACGGCAGCATTTCAGACAATGTTCAAAACAATCCAACGCAGGCCAACCGCGTGCGTGGCATTGCTTCGGCCAACGTTTCTCTCGGCAATATCGAGACGATGGGCCGCGTGCCGATCGATCCGATTTCCATCGATTCCCTTGAAATCAGCCGCGGACCGAATGCCAACGTCTTCGGTCTCGGCAATCCGTCCGGCACCGTAAATATGGTACCAGCCTCCGCGAACCTGACCAAAGACCGCGTGACCACGACCCTGCGCGGTGACAACTTCGATGGCTGGCGCGCCAGCCTCGATCTCAATCAAGTGCTCCTAAAAGGGAAACTGGCGATCCGTGGCAGCGGCGTATTCCAACACGAAGGTTTCGTCCGCAAACCGTCCGGAGTCGATACCGAGCGCTACAACGGCATGATCAAGTACCAGCCGTTCAAATACACAACGATCAGCGGCTCCCTAAATTATTACCACGCCTACGGCAATCGGCCGAACGCCCTTCCCCCGCGCGACAATATCTCCTACTGGATCGCCAGTGGCCGGCCCACCTGGGATCCCGTCACCCAGCAAATCCACCGGGTCGATGGCACCGTGGTAGGCACGTACACCGCCGCGACCTATAACGGTCCGGATTATTTCTCCGCCACTTATCTGGGCAACTCTGATAGCCAGATGTTCATCGATCAGAGTGGCCTCTCTTACTGGGCCTCACCACGCGGCACCACCAGCACCGTCGGTCCCAATCTGACAACGCTGCAAGCCGCCCGCTACCTGCAGCCAACCGCCATTGCCGGCGCGACTTTCTCCGGCACCGCCCCGCGTTCCTCCAGACAGCCGTTGTTCAACACCACCCCGACAATCAGCGACGAGAGCATCTACGATTGGTCATCCATCAATCTGTCGGCGCCGAACTATTTCTGGGATCGCACTCTCACGTCGAATTTCACGATCGACCAGATGATTATCAACACGCCGAACCAAACGCTTGCGGCCCAAGCCTCATTCATGCGTGAAGACTCGCAGCGCTGGGCCCGCAATCTCATTGGTACCGCCAATGACAACGGCCAGTCCGGTCAGCTCACCATCGATATCAATGAACGCCGCTTGGATGGGACCCCGAACCCCTTCTTCTTGCGGCCATACCTCGCGGTGGACAAGCCCCGCACCGTCAGCCAACCCGCCAAGTGGGATACCTCCCGCGCGCAGTTGGCGTACCGCCTCGACCTGACACACGAAAAGAACCTGCTCAAGTGGCTCGGTTGGCTTCAACTGACCGGCTACGACGAATACAAGTACCGCGTGAATCGCCAGTATTCCTACCGTGACGCCATTTCGGACGGTGGCGCGTGGATTCCTGCAGGCACATACCGCGGAACCCAATCGGCCCCAACTGGCACACCTGCTGTCATCGCCAACACCTCAAATTTCTCCCGTTACTACGTCGGCGACAACCAGGGCAACAATGTCGACTATGCCCCCTCCGCCTTCAACTACGGCACGTACAACTACGTCTGGGGTAATGCAGCGACCGGCGTATTTAAGTCCGAGCCGCTCACGCTCGGCCAAGTCGCCGCCGACAAATCCGCTGGTAATTTCAATACCAAAGTGGTGTTAAAAACGATCGGTGGAGTCGCCCAGAGTCATCTCTTCGGTGATCGCCTCGTTACGACCCTCGGATTGCGTCAGGATGATACCTTCACCAAATTCGGCAATCCGGGTAACCCGATCAATACGTTCCTCAACGCCGATGGCACCACGTTTAATTACGGTGTCACCGATGGCTGGGCCACAAACTATTTCACCAACGGCGGGCGCACCACCAACGTCCAATTCGTCGTCCGTCCCTTCATGGAGACGAGAGTGATCAACTCGATGGAAAAAGGTGGAACGGCCAGCCAGTTTCTCGGCGACGTACTCAATGGCCTGTCCGTCAACGCGAACAAATCGAACAGTTTTCTTCCAGTAAGTCCCGCTCAGGATCTCTACAAGAATCTGCTTCCAAATACCACCGGCACGGACAAGAGCTGGGGGTTTGGGCTCAATCTCTTCGACAGCAAACTCATCATTCGCATGACGCGTTTTGACAGTCTTCAAAAGGACGCTCAGACGACCGACATGAGCACGATGGCTGGACGTGTTCTGCGCATGGACTTCTTGCCCACGGGCGCCGGCAACCCCACTGGCTTCATCAACCTCTACAACAACGCCCAACATTGGGTGCAATTTGCGAATCCGTCGTGGACGGCTGACCAAGTTACCGCCGAGGTTCAAAAACAGACCAAATTCAGCAGCGCGGACAATACCTACTACCAAAATGCAACGCCCCCGATTGGTGCCACCACGGATGTTCGGTCCGTCGGTACGGAGCTCGAGATCAACTATAATCCGACCCGCTTCTGGACCGTCTCGGCTTCCGCGACTGACACCAAATCGATCAACCAGAATGTCTCTAAAAGTCTCGTCGATTGGATCAATGACCGCATGCAGGTTTGGACCCAGATCGTAGACCCGTCCATTACCACCGCCAACGCGATTGCTGAAAATAATCCAAACAAGCTCTGGTGGCTCCACCGGTATTCGACGGCCCCAGTGGCAGGCGCCGCCGCCTCGTTCGCAAGTACCGCAGTCACTCCAGCGGAAAACTTCCAATCGTTCGTCGGGGCACCCTTTGCGATCATCCGGGCCCAGGAAGGCAAAGCGAACCCCCAGGTCCGCCGTTATGCATTTCGCGCCAGCACGAACTTCCAGCTCTCCGGCATCACCGACAACAAGTGGCTCAAGCTCATGAGTGTCGGCGGCGCCCTCCGCTGGGAAGATAAGGCCGCTATTGGCTACTACGGTATCCAGGATTCTGCCGGCGTCTATCAGAGCCTCGATCCGGATCGGCCGATCTACGACCAGGCCCACTACTACGTGGACGCGTTCGTTTCCTACAAAACCAAATTGTGGCGCGACAAGGTCATTGCGACCTACAAGTTAAACGTCAGAAATCTCGGAGAAACCGGTCGCCTACAGCCAGTCGGCGCATTCCCCGATGGCACGATCCACACGTACCGCATTGTCGACCCTCAGCAGTTTATTTTATCCGTGTCGTTTGACCTGTAATCGCAGGTCTTAAACCACCGACCTTCATCGCCGCCCGCCTCACCGCTGGCGGCGATTTTATTTTGTCCCGAGTTCCCCTTCTCGATTACCCGGCTCGAGTGCCCTCAAAATCAAATAATCCAAGAAACCGCAGTTAGACACAGAGTGCGCGCAGGTAAGCACAGAGTTCACAGAGAAATGCCTCAAAAAACACCGGAAGGAACCATCACCCGGGCGGTGAATTCAAATCCGTGGATCACTACCCAATAAGTATTTCTCCGTTCACTCCTTCCGAGCTCACTGAACTCTGTGACGCGATCGAACTGCAGAATTCAGGGTAATCGTCAGCACCGCCTTGGCCGATTATTGTCGCCCGTTTTACGCGGCGCTTTTTAGTAGTGCTCACATGTCCCGCCGCCCCGGCCATTCCCCACAAGCGCCCGTCACCCCGACCTCGATTGGTGCAGCAAGATGGCCAAGCGACTGGTGGTGTTGCGCGTTAATTTTTTTGGCCGTTCTTGTCGCCTATTTTCCCGCGCTTTCGGGCGGCTTTATTTGGGATGACTCCGGCCACGTGACCCGTACAGACCTGCGCGATCTCTCCGGCTTATTCCGTATCTGGTTCGAGTTCGGTGCCACCCAACAATATTATCCGATCCTCCACTCCGCCTTCTGGCTCGAACATCTCTGCTGGGGCGACTCCACTTTCGGTTATCATCTCCTCAACATCCTGCTGCACGCCACGGCCGCCTGTTTGTTTGGCCTGCTTTTGCGTCGATTGGCCGTACCCGGAGCCTGGCTCGCGGCGGGCCTGTTCGCGCTGCATCCCGTGAGCGTCGAATCGGTCGCATGGATCTCCGAACAAAAAAATACGCTCTCCACCATTCTCTACCTGGCTGCAGCGCTGGCCTACCTCCGCTTCAACACGCAACGCCGCGCAACCGATTACACCCTCGCCCTTGGGCTTTTTTTCACGGCCCTGCTGACCAAGACCGTCACCGCGTCACTGCCCGCCGCCCTACTCGTCGTTTTCTGGTGGCAGCACGGCCGACTCAACTGGCGGCGTGACGTCATGCCTTTGCTCCCGTGGTTCGCGCTCGCAATAGGGTCAGGTCTCGTCACCGCCTATTTCGAACGCGAGCTCATCGGCGCTCAAGGCGCGGATTTCGATTTGAATGTCGTGCAACGCGGCCTGCTCGCCGGACGCGTCTTCTGGTTCTACCTCGGCAAACTGGCCTGGCCCACCGAGCTTATTTTTATTTACCCCCGTTGGACCATCGACGCCGCGCTGCTCTGGCAGTGGCTCTTCCCCCTGGCAGCACTCGTGTCGCTCGCGGGACTCATCGGTTGGTCACGACGCCAACGAGGCCCGCTGGCGGCCGCGCTGCTGTTTGCCGGCACGCTTTTCCCCGTCCTTGGCTTCATCAATGTCTTCCCGTTTCTTTACTCCTACGTCGCCGATCATTTTCAATATTTGGCCAGCCTACCGATCTTCGCCCTCGCGGCCGCCACATTAACTCAAACGTTCGTCCGGCTACCACGCTGGGGTGGTGCGGTGGGGGTCGCCGCGTTGCTCGCCACCCTCGGTGCCCTCACCTGCGCGCAGAGTCGCATTTATCATAACCTGTTCACGCTGTACGAAACGACTTTGGCCCGGAACCCGGCCTGCTGGATGGCGCACAATAATCTCGCCCTCGCTCTCGCCGGATCCAATCGGGTCGCGGAAGCGGTCCCTCACCTCGAGGCCGCGATTCGATTAAAACCGGACTATGCTCCAGCGGAAAATAATCTC
>JANYFP010000059.1 GCA_025362555.1 Verrucomicrobiota bacterium | reverse complement strand
GAGAAACCACGGGAAAAAATTGAGGGTGATAAAAACGCCGAGTGCCGCGCCTTGGAGAAAGAGGAAGAGGATATTAAAGAGTCGCGCGTCGCGCTCGATTTTCCAAGAGGCGAGCAAACAAGCCGGGGCGATTAATCCGGTCAGTAGCACGAGCAGCAGACTCATGCCGTCGAGGCCGAGGTGATATGAAATGTTGAGGATATCGATCCAGCGGTATTGTTCGACGAATTGGTAGCCGGTCGCCGCGGAATTGAAGTTGGCCCAGGCGACGAGTCCGAGTGCGAGCGTGGAAAGACTGCAGAGCAGCGCGAGCGTGCGGCTGAGAGCGGGGCTGACGCGCGGGCTGAGCGTGAGCGCGAGGGCGCCGAGCCAGGGCAGGAAGATAACGAGTGAGAGCAGGAGGTTCATCGGACACCTCCCATGACCAGCGCGAGGGCAAGGACGATGAATGCGATGGCGATTACGCGCAGGTAACCGTGGGCTTCGCCGGTTTGCGCTTTCGAATACCGTTGGCCGGAGCCACGAATGCTGGCGCTGACACGGTCGAAACCGCCGTTTAAGTTGTCTTCATCGATCTGACGATTCACGCCGCCGGAAAATACGCCGAGATGCGCGAGGAAGTTGACGAGTCCGCCGATCACCCAGCGGTCGAGTGCGTTGGCGAACGCGGCGGTGAGAGTGTTTACGCGGCCGACAGTTCCGGCGTAAAGTTCGTCGAAGCCGAGTCGGTTGGCGAGGGCGGCCATCACGGCGGGGGCGGCGTGGTTGAGCGGGTCGCGCTGTTGCACGGTCTGGCGGAGTTTGCGGCCATAGATCCACCAACCAAGACTGAGACCGGCGCCGACGAGTATGATCGATAGAATCATCAAGCCATGACCGCTGGTTTCGATCTGCAATTCGGGATCAAGTTGGTGTTGCAGCCAAGGCGAAGGCCACGCGAGAAAACTGAGCGCCATCGCACACACCGCCAAGATGACGAGTGGCAATGTCATGACCGCAGAATTTTCGTGGGCGTGCTCGGCGTGCTCGGATCGCGCTTTGCCGAAGAACGTTTCGGCGATGAGACGGGTCATGTAGAAAGCGGTGAGGACGACAGCGGCGAGCCCGGCATAGAGCGGCAGCGACGACACATTCCATCCGTGCGCGGCGTGGAGAATGGCTTCCTTGCTCCAGAAACCGGAGAAAAGAAATGGTACGCCGGAGAGAGCCATCATGCCGATGGCGAAGTTGGCGAAGGTGACTTTCATTTTCGTACGCAAACCGCCGAGCGAACGGATGTCCTGTTCGTGATGCGCGGCGTGAATGACGGAACCGGCGCCGAGGAAGAGCAGCGCTTTGAAGAAGGCGTGCGTGAGGAGATGGAAGATGGCGGCGGTCCACGAACCGACGCCGAGGGCCAGCATCATGTAACCGAGCTGGGAGACGGTTGAGAAGGCGAGGACGCGCTTGATGTCGTTTTGGGCGCAGGCGATCAATGCGCCCATGAGCGCGGTGATCGCACCGATGAAGGCGACGACGGTCAGCGCGTGAACGGGAACCGCGGCGAGCAGGGCGTCCGCTGACATCAGTGGATAAACGCGGGCGACGAGGAATACGCCGGCGGCCACCATCGTGGCGGCGTGGATGAGTGCACTGACGGGCGTGGGCCCCTCCATCGCGTCGGGCAGCCAGACGTGGAGCGGGAACTGACCTGATTTGCCGACCGCACCGCAGAAAATGAGGAGACCGATGGCGGTGGAGGCGGCGAGGCCGCAGGCGAGCGTTTGACCGGAGAGTGAAGTGAGCGTGGCGAGTTCCAGGACGCCGTGTCCGCCGTCGTAGAAGAGGAGTGAGCCGCTCGAGTCGTAAAGCCAGAGAATACCGAGCAGGAGTCCGAGGTCGCCGATGCGCGTGGTAATGAAAGCTTTTTTCGCGGCGGCGGCGGCGGACGGTTTGTGAAACCAGAAGCCGATGAGCAGATACGAGGCGAGGCCGACGAGTTCCCAGCAGATGAAGAGCAGGAGAAGGCTGTTGGCGATCAGGAGGCCGAGCATCGCGGCGGCGAAGAAACTGAGAAAGCAGAAGAACTGTTTGAAGTTCGCATCCTCCTTCATGTAACCAAGGCTGAAGATGAAGATCAGAGTGCCGACGAACGTGACCATCACGCACATGAAGGCGGTGAGGGGATCGAGGAGAAAGCCGAGGCGCACAGTGGTTGCGCCGAGATCGAACCAGTCGAAGTTGAAAAAGGCGTGGTTGGCCGGTGCTAGCAGCGCGCCGTTGAGTGCGAGGCACGACAGCACGAACGAAATACTCATCGCGAGGATCGCGCTTCCCGCGGCGATGGAGCGATTTTTGCGTGCACTAATTGCGCCGATGGCGGCCGCTAGAAGTGGCAGAGCGGGTATAAGCCAGAGGGATTGAGCGGAGAGTGTCATGACTGAAGCCCGGAATCGTTGGCCGCAAAAGAGCGCAAATGGTGTTTTGTCAGCTGTTGAGCAATTGCCGTGCGCCTATAGGCGCTACGCACCTGGGCGACGCAGGACGAACGAACTTGTGACTTTTTGAGGCAATTCATGGTCTAGCCTTTCAGTGTGGTCGAATCTTGCAGCCGGATATTTTTCTGATGGCGGTAGACCGCGATGATTAGCGCGAGACCAACGGCGGCTTCGGCGGCGGCGACGGCAATGGCGAAGAGGACGAAGATCATACCGTTGCCGGCGACGGGCGAGGGACCGAAACGCCAGAAGGCGATGAAATTGATATTCGCGGCGTTCAGCATGAGCTCGATGCCGAGCAGTACTAAAATCGTATTGCTGCGCGCGAGAGCGCCGGCGAGGCCGATGCAGAACAAGCCCGTGGAAATGAGCAGACAGAGGTGTAGCGGGCTCATGGGGTTTCCTTCGGAGGGAGTGCCGCGTCCGAGGGTTGAGATTGGTCTTCGTCACGATCGGTCGCGGCGAGGATCGTCGCACCGAGGAGAGCGACAGTGAGGATGAGGCCGACGATCAGCAGGGCGCCGCCGTGTTCATTCATGAGGGTCAGGCCAATTTCTTTCACGGAAGCGGTGGGAGCTTCCGGGGCGGCGGGGTGAAATTTTGTAGAGAGTATCGCGGCCGAGAATACCGCCGCGACGCACGCCGCGACGGTGAAAGCGGTTGCCGCGCGAGCGCGGGAGGCGGGCTCAATTACAGTATCGATAATTTGATTTTGTCGCGTGAGTAAAACCGCGAAAAGCACGACCATCGAAATAGCGCCGACGTAGACGAGGATTTGAGCGAAGGCGACGAACTCTGCGCCGGCCCAGAGATAAAACGCCGCGACTCCGGCCCAGCTGACGATGAGTAGCAGGGCGCTATGAATCAGATTGCGCAGCAGCATCGCGGCCGCGGCCGAGCCGAGCATGAGGAGCGCGATGAGAAAGAGGGCCGGGATCATGGATGAATGACGAATGACGGATGACGGATGACGAGCGTGCGGCGGCCGTGTCCGTGCACGGTGGCAGGGCAAGCATTCGTCATTTGGTATTCGTCATTACGGTGCATAGCGGTAAGAGCGCGGGGCGTAGCTGGCGGAGAGCGCGCGGCCCATCATGATGAAGGGAATGACGACGATCGCGGCGGATACTCCCCAGCGGACGAATTGCAGTGGGAGGCTCCATTGCGTGGTCAAGACCCAGAACGCGGCGTTGGCGATATTGAGGAGCGCGAGCGGCACAAGGAATTGCCAGGCAAGGCGGGTGAGTTGATCGATGCGGAGGCGGAGCAACGTGCCGCGGACCCAGATGAAGAAGACAATCATGCAGATGAGCTTTCCCATAAACCAGAGGTAGGACGGGATGAATTCCAAGAACGGCAGCGGCGCTTGCCAGCCGCCGAGGAAGAGAGTGACGCCGAGGCCGCTGAGGGCGGTGAGACCGAAATATTCCGCCATGAAGAAGAGCGCGTATTTGAACCCGGAATATTCTGTGAGGTGACCCGCGACGAGTTCGCTCTCCGCTTCGGGTAAGTCGAACGGTGAGCGGTTCGATTCGGCTAGCGCGGCGATGAGAAAAATAATAAATCCGGCGAAGCCCCACGGCGTGAAGACGAACCAGTGCGGGAGAAAGCCGAAGGTCCAGCCGCTTTGCGCGAGCACGATGGCCTTCGTGGAAAGCGTACTGGTGACGAGGACGATGGGGACGACGGACAGAATGAGCGGTAACTCGTAGCTGATGAGTTGGGCGAGCGCGCGCATGGCGGCGAGGAGCGAGTATTTGTTTCGGCTCGACCATCCCGCCATGAAAATAGCGAGCTCCGTGGCAGCACCGGCGGCGAAGAAATAGAGCAGGGCAGCGTCGAGTTCGACGGGGATAATATTCCGGCCAAAGGGCAGCACGGCGAAAGTCATCAGTGAAAATGCGACCACGATCACGGGAGCGAGAAAGTGGAGCAGCTTGTCGGCGGCAGCAGGGACGATATCTTCCTTGGTGATCGCTTTGATGGCGTCGGCGAAAGGTTGGCTGAGGCCGAAAAGCGTGTGCTTGAAGTGCCAGGGAAGAATGGAAAGTTTCGGCAGGCCGGAGCGATTCGGCCCGAGACGATTTTGCAGGCGGGCGAGAAGTTTGCGTTCGGCGATCGTGGTAAACGCGAAGAAGAGGCCGAAGACCGCGAGGATGCAGACGATCGTGATGAGATGGTGAGCGAGCCACTGCACGGGAGTGGGCAGGAGGTTCACGGCCCAATCGCGCAGTTCTAAGGGCGCGCGCTCGAGGAAGGAGTCGGGGGAGGCCGCAGCTGCGGCTGCGGAGGAGGCGGTGGCCGCAGTTGAGAGTTGAGAGCTGAGAGTTGAGAGGCTCATGGCTAGGCCTCGGGGGTTGGTGTTTTTGTAGCCGGGGGCGCTGACCCCGGTCCGGGCGGTGTAGCGGATGCGCGCGAAAGGCCGGGGTCAGCACTGTTGTTTGCTGACTGCAAACCCAGCATTTGTCCGGGCCGGTCGCCCGGCAAACTGCCCCCGGCTACAGTAACAGGAACAGCCGGCTTCGCGGCGGCGGCCGCGGCCTTTGCTGCGGCCGCCGCTTTGGCTTTTTCTTCGGCGGCTTTGCGTTCGGCGGTGAGACGTTCGTCTACTTCCGCAGCTTCCACCGGATGGATCTCGTGATAATAACTATTGGGCTTGGCGAGTTGTTCACGAGTGAGGAACAGGCCTTCAAATCGATTGGTCGCGGCGATTTCGAAAACTTTGTCCATCTTGATCGCGTCGAAGGGACAGACCTCGACGCAGATCTGGCAGCTCATGCAGACGGACGTATCGATGCCGAAGATTGCGGGATAGATCTGCATCTTGCCGTTCGCGTCGGGCTTCTTGTCTTTGCTCTTCTCTATTATAATACACTGCGGCGGACATTCCTTTTCACAAATCTGGCAGGCGACGCAACGCAGCGTGCCCATTGGGTCGGTTGCGTTCTCGGTAATGAGGAAAGGAAAGTTGCGGTAGTTCTCCGGGAGAACTGTTTTCTGCTCGGGATACTCGACGGTCACCATCCGCTTGGGATCGTGGTAACTTCCCACGAAGTTTTTCGCGGTGACGATCAGACCATTGATGATGCCGGAGCCGAGCATGGGGTCAGAATTTTTGATTCTCGATTTCCGATTTTTGATTGGTCGGAGCTAAGCCGTATGTATGCAGTTGAATGGGGTGGAACGCGACCTCCGGGCGCGTTTTCTCCTGCGCGCATCGTACCAACCCGCCCGGAGGTCGGGTTCCACCATTTTGTCCGCTCCATTCATCAGCTGAACGATTGTTCAACTGAATGGATGCGGCTAAGACATCGCTGGTACGCGGGACTACGGCGCGATTTGCGGGGAGTCGATTCGCTGGGGTGCTTCCAGAAATCGAAAATCGAAAATCGAAAATCATAAATGTATTCATCGGTCTACTTCGCCGAGGACGATGTCGATGCTGCCGAGGATGACGACGGAGTCGGCGATCGTGTGTCCGAGGCACATGTCCTCGAGCAGGGTGAGGTTGATGAGGGAGGGTGGACGCACGCGGTAACGGTAGGGATTCGGCGAGCCGTCGCTGATGAGGAAGAAACCGAGTTCGCCCTTCGGGCCTTCGAGGCGGCCGTAGGCTTCGCCAGCCTTCGGGCGAAAGCCGCGGAGTTTGGCTTTGGGATCCATGATTGGGCCGGCGGGGAGATCGCGAAAGGCTTGGGTAAGAATTTTCACGGACTCGCGCATTTCCAAAATGCGCATCATGTAGCGGTCGTAGGTATCGCCGTGGTCGCCGAGCGGAACGCGGAATTCAAAACGCGGATAATAACCGTAGCCATCGACTTTGCGCAGATCGTAGTCGACGCCGCAGGCGCGGAGGACGGGGCCGGTGAGACCGGCGTTGACAGCCTGCGCGGGCGTGACGCGTCCGATGCCTTGGGTGCGGGCGAGCATGATTTCGTTACCCGTGAGCATGCGCTCGTACTCGTCGAGGAAGCGCGGAAAGTTTTCCACCAGCACGCGGGCCGTCTCGAGCCACTCGGGAGTGGGGTCGACGCGGCAACCGCCGAAGCGCTGGTAGTTGCACATCATGCGTGACCCGCTGAGTGCCTCGAAGAGATCGATGATTTTTTCGCGCTCGCGGAAAGCGTAGAGCAGCGGAGTGAACGAGGTGCCAAGATCGTTGAAGAGGAATCCGACGAGACACGCGTGATTCACGAGGCGCGTGAGCTCGGCCATGATGATGCGCAGATACTGCGCGCGATCGGGAACCGTGATGCCGGCGAGCTTTTCCACCGTGAGCGCGTAGGCCCAGTTGGTGGACATCGAGCAGAGGTAGTCGAGGCGGTCGGTGTACGGCATCGAGCCGAGGTAGGTTGTGTTCTCGGCAATTTTCTCGTGATTGCGATGCAGGTAACCAAAGACGGGTTTCAGTTTGACGATTTGTTCGCCGTCGAGGGTCGCCACCATGCGGAAGACGCCGTGAGTCGAGGGATGTTGCGGTCCCATCGAGACCTCGAGCAAGTCGCCGTGAAATTGATCGTGCACGGCGCGCACGGACGGGCCGGGCAGGGCGGCGGCGAAGGGGAATGGAACGCTGCCAGTTGAGAGTTGAGGGTTGAGAGATGAGAGCGGCGGAGTGCTCATGGCTTCGCCTCCGTGTTTGAGCTTTTTGTAGCGGGGGGCGCTGACCCCGGTCCGGGTGTTGCAGCGTCCCCGGCTATAGGAGCGGAAGTCAGTCGATTGGCTTTCGCTTTTTCCAAGATGGCGCCGTGAGCGGTGGGCTCCCATTCGTAGTCGTCGGGTTCGACGTAGTCCTTGCGCATCGGGTGGTCTTTGAATTCGTACCACATCAGCAGGCGGCGCAGGTCCGGATGACATTCGAAAATAATCCCGTAGAGATCGTAGATCTCTCGTTCCTGAAAATCGCACGAGCGCCACACCGGCGTAAACGAAGGCAGCGTGACGGCGTCGGAGCGATTGGCGGTGCGCAGGCGGAGGATGACTGGCCCGTGTTTCAGCGCCATCGAGTAGAGATGGTAAACGGCTTCAAGGTAACCCGGCTGGATGCGCGTGGTTTTCTGTTCGACGACTTTGGTTGCGCCGGACGCACCGGCCGGATCGGCGACTGTCGTTTTCGTGATGTCGGTAATTTCCTTATCCGGCCAGTCGATGCCGGTGACATTCGAGCAATAGTCGAGGCGCAGCGTCGGGTCGTCGCGGAGGAAGAGTGCGATGTCGCGACCGTGGGCGGCATCGATTAGTAGCGAGTGTTCGGCGGCCGCGCTGGGATTCGTCACGAGTTCGATCTTCGCTGCGGGAAAGCGGGCGAGGAGACGATCGCGGAGCTGTTCGACGGTTTCCATTTTAGGCGGAAGGTGGGGCGGGCGGAGTCCAGACCGCTGGATTCTTCGTGGGCTCGAGGTCGTGGGCGCCGTATTCCGGAATGGGGAATTCGCTGGGCACGTCGGCGCGGGTAAAACGCGCGGCGTCCGGGCCGGAAAGTTTCTCTCCTTTGATTTTTTTTTGCAGTTGGACGAGGCCGTTGAGCAGAGCTTCGGGGCGCGGGGGGCAGCCCGGAATATAAATATCTACTGGGATAAAACGATCGATGCCCTTGAGGACGTTGTAGCCCTGCTTGAAGGGCCCGCCGGAAATGGCACACGCGCCCATGGCGATGCAGTATTTGGGCTCGGGCATTTGATTCCAAAGGCGAACCACGAGCGGGGCCATTTTTTTGGTGACTGTGCCGGACACGATCATGAGATCGGCTTGGCGCGGGGAGGGGCGGAAAATTTCCGCGCCGAAGCGGGCGATGTCGAATCGGGCGGTGGCGGCAGCGATCATCTCGATCGCGCAACACGCGAGGCCGAATTGGAGTGGCCAGATGGAATTACTGCGGCCCCAGTTGTAGAGCTCTTCCATGCTTGTCATTAATACACCGTGACGACGCAGATCCTCGCGATCCGCGTCGGGAATGTTTCCCGCTGCCGGGAACGGAGTGTATGCAGCAGGAGTGGGAGTGGCGTCGCTCATTTCCATGCGAGGTAACCGCGATGCCAGGACCAGACGAGGCCCTCGGCGAGCAAGAGGATGAACACCAGCATGGCGACCAAGGCACCGACGGGCAGGCTGGTGAAAGCGACGGCGAACGGGAGGAGGAACAGGATCTCGACGTCGAAAATCAGGAAGAGAATCGCGTAGAGATAATAGTGGGCCTTGAATTGAATCCAGGAGTCGCCCGTGGCGGCGAGGCCGCATTCGTAGGTCGCATTTTTCAGGATGCCCGGTTTGGCCGGTTGAAAGAATTTCACCCAGAGACCCGCTACTCCCAGCATGATTAGCGGGAAGGCGATCGCGACCCCGAGGAACAGGGCTAGGAAGGCGTAAGGGTGGTCATTCATCGTGGGTCTGACTTAAAACCAAGCTAGGAGTTGTCGGTTTTGTACTCAATGGCCAAGCCGGGGAGTTTCTTGCCAGAGGCTACGCATATATTGTGATTCAGGGAAAGGTTGAACCAATTCTTTCAGCTGCCGAACGGGGTGGCGGGGCGATATTTTCTAAAATTCGTGGAACGATTCGCGCCTGTTGCGTGGTTACTATTCCGGGGAGGCTGCTTGCACGGAGAAAGCAATTGTCTCGCGAAGGGCTGGAAGGGAGCGAAGGCCGGAAATTATTGTTTCAGTGTCGAAATCGCGTGGGATCTGATCTTGGTGCGGTCCTGTCATTTGTTGAGACTCACGCGTCGGCCAGACGAGAGTGTCTTGAGTACCGCGAGGCTTCAGCCTGCGATTTACGTCCTGAAACGCGGGCTGAAGCACCGCGCTGCTACCAATCCGAGGCGGCAAATTGAACGAATGGGCCGTGATCTTTACCGAGTACTGAAGCGATAAACCGTCGAGGTGCGGTAGGTTTCGCCGGGTCTAAGAATCGTGGATGGGAAGTTACCGTGGTTGGGCGAGTCGGGATAATGTTGGGTCTCGAGACAGAATCCGTGGCGATACTGATAAGGCTTTCCGCTTTTGCCGATTCCGGAACCGTCGAGAAAATTGCCGCCGTAGAACTGCACGCCCGGTTCGTCCGTGAGAACTTCCATGACCCGGCCGGTGGTCGGTTCGTAGACAGTGGCGGCGAGTTCGAGGCCGGGACCGCGACGGTCGAGCACCCAGTTGTGGTCATAACCGCCGGCGAAAGCCAGTTGCTCATCCTGCGCGCCGATGCGTGCGCCGATCGCTGTGGGCTGGGCGAAATCAAACGGCGTGCCGCCGACGGGGGTGATCAGGCCAGTGGGAATCATGCCTTGGTTTACTGGCGTCAGCTTTGAGCCGTTGATCTGCATGATATGGCCTAGGACGTCGCCCGAGCCTTCCCCGCGGAGGTTGAAATAGGAATGTTGGGTCAAGTTGACCGGAGTGGCGCGATCAGTCACGGCGTGATACTCGACTTTCAATTCGTTGGCGTTGGTCAGCCAGTAGTGGACCGTGACAGCGAGATTGCCGGGATAACCTTCCTCGCCGTCCTTGCTGAGGTATTTCAACTGTAAACCGGACGCGCCGTGCTGAGTGACCGGTTCCGCGGTCCAGATAACTTTGTCGAAGCCGACGTTGCCGCCGTGAAGGTGACACGGGATGTTGCCGGGAAGATTGTTTTTGGCTGGTAAGTCCACGACCCGGCCATCGAGGGTGAAGCGACCGTGGGCGATGCGATTGCCGAAGCGGCCGATGAGCGCGCCAAAGTACGGCGAGTTCGCGAGGTATTGATCGAGCGTATTATAGCCAAGCGCGACATCGCCGAGTCGCCCGTCGCGATCCGGGACGAGGAGCCGGGTGATGATGCCCCCGTAGTTGGTGATCTCGGCGGAGACGCCGTGGGCGTTGGTGAGGGTGAAGAGCTGGGCGGATTCGTTGCTCTTGGTGGTTCCGAAATGACGCGTGGACACGCCGGAGAATCTTCCGGGGTGCGATGCGGTGCCAAGCATAAATCCGCTAATCCTGGTGAAAAATGGGGAGCGGCGGGCCCAGTTGCTCAGCGTAATTAATTTATGCGCACGAAATGCGATGGCAATCAGACGGCTCTTGGCTTTGTTTTCGTGGGATGAAACGGGTTCATCGTCTGCTCTTTTAGTAAATGTCACTCATTCCTGCTTCCTAATTTGTCATGCGCCTGTTGCTCCTCCCCCTTTCCTTGATCGCTTTCTCACTCCACGCGGCTAACCCGCTGCCGTTGCCTGCGCCGGAGTATAACTGGCAGTCCAAGGCACCACCACCGCCGGCGGCTCCGGCAGCGATTCGGGTCAACTCGATCGGCTTTTCGGCCGATGCCAACAAGCTGGCGACGGTCCTCGGAGCAGAGCGACGTTTTACGGTGATCGATTTGGCGACAAATCACGTGGTGCTGTCCGGGGTGAGCGGTCGTGGGATCGTGACAGCGGCGACCGATACGGGTGGCGAAACCCTTTCCATCGCCGATTTTTCCGCCGTGCGCACCCCGGGGCGCTATGCGATCGTGATTGCCGACCTGGGTCAATCCGCCCCCTTTGCCATCGGCTCGCGGGTGTGGAATGAAGCGTTTCGCGTGGCGACTCGCGCCATGTATCTGTGGCGTTGCGGCGTGGCGATTGATACGGAGACGAACGGCCAGCATTATCATCACGACGCCTGTCATCTGGAGGATGCTTTCCTGGATAAGATCGGTGGTCCGGCGGGAGTTAAAATCATGAGTACGGGCGGCTGGCACGATGCCGGTGACTACAACAAATACGTCGTCAACGCCGGTGCCACGGTTGGCCTGATGTTCAAAGCTTGGGAGCAATTTCGCCCCGCGCTTGAGACGGTGAAGCTCGATCTTCCGGAGAGCGGTCAAGGACTGCCGGATCTGCTCGCGGAATTGAAATTTGAATTGGACTGGCTCTTCACGATGCAGGCGGAGGACGGACGGGTTTATGATAAACTCTCCGCAGAGAATTTTAATTTCTGGGGGCCGCCGGAAAAAGATTTGGCCCGGCGCTATCTCAGCCCGTGGGGCTCGACGGCGACGGCGGACTTTGCCGCGATGATGGCGTTGGGCGCGCGACATTTCCGTGAATTTGATGCGGCTTACGCTGAGCGCTGTCTGACCGCGGCGACGAAGGCGTGGGCTTTTTTAATGGCCAATCCCGAGGATCACCGGGCGGATCTGTCGGCATTTCATACCGGCGTTTACGGCTGTCCGGATGCGACGCATCGGCTTTGGGCTGCGGTCGAACTTTGGGCCACCACCGGGAATGATAGCTACAAAAAGGAATTCGAACAACGGGTGCAAAAAGTGTCCTTTAGTAACGAAGGCCCGAATTGGGGTGACGCACGCGATCTCGCCCTCGGTACTTATTTGCTCAGTCCGCGTGCCGGACGGGACCCGGCATTGGTTGCGCGCTTGAAGGCTGAATTGCTGGCGAGCGCAAACGGCCTCGTGGACACGGCCAAGCGCAACGCGCACGCCCGTCCGCGCGGCGATGCGGCGCAGACTTTCGGCTGGGGCTGCAACGGCACGGTCGCGGGCCTGACGTACTTGTTGCAAACCGCCAATTTGGTCGCGCCGAATCCGGATTATCGGAGCACAGCCGCTGACTCGCTGGGTTATCTTTTTGGGCGCAACTATCACGCGCGCTCCTATGTGACCGGGCTCGGCTATCAGCCGCCGGAACACACGCATGATCGTCGGGGCACATCGCAATTGCCCGGCTATTTGGTGGGCGGTCCACACCCGACGGCTCGCGATTGGCACGACCAATGGAAGGATCCTTCGCGCAATGAAATCGCGATCAACTGGAATGGCGCGCTCATCTACGCGCTCGCCGGGTTCGTGGAACTGTGATCGCGAACCTTCGATCCGGTTAAAATTTATTTCTGGCCCCGCATATTTTGAATTAAACCTTCACCTTTATTTTTCGCTCCGCTTTTCCCCATGCGTATTCTTTTTATCGGTGGCACCGGCATTATTTCCACGGCTTGCACGGAACTCGCGATTGCCCGCGGGTACGATGTCACCGTGCTCAATCGCGGTTTGCGGACGCTGATTCCGGGTGCGCGTTCGCTTGTGGCTGAGGTGCACGACGAGCGTTCCATGGCGACCGCGCTCGACGGGAAAACGTGGGATGTCGTCGTGAACTTTCTTGCGTTTGGCGCGGAGGATGTCGCCCGCGACATCGCGCGATTCAAAGGCAAGGTCGGTCAGTATTTCTTTATCAGCTCCGCGAGCGTTTATCAGCGGCCGGTGCGACATTATCTCGTGACGGAATCCACGCCGTTGGTGAATCCGCTGTGGGATTATTCGCGAGCGAAGATCGCAGCGGAAGAGACGGTGATGCGGGCGCATCGCGAGTTTGGGTTTCCAGGCATCATGATTCGGCCGTCGCTCACTTACGGCGAGACGCAGATTACGCTGGCGGTGAATAGTTGGACGAAAAGTTACACGGCGGTGGACCGCATGCGCCAAGGTCGCCCGGTCATCATTCCGGGTGATGGCACGTCGCTGTGGACGATCACGCATAACACGGATTTCGCGAAGGGGCTGGTGGGGCTGTTTGGGAATTTGCAGGCGCTGGGTCATGCGTTTCACATTACTTCCGATGAAGTGATGACGTGGGATCAATATTACGCCGCCGTCGCCCTCGCGGCCGGAGTGGCGCAGCCGAATTTCATTCACATCGCGACGGATTTTATCACCACGTGTGCGCCGGAAAAGCTGGGCTCGCTGCTCGGTGATAAAGTGACGTCGGTGGTGTTCGACAATTCCAAGATCAAGCGGTTTGTGCCCGGATTTGCGTGTACGACTTCGTACGCCGTGGGGATTGCGCGGACGATGGCTTGGTTTGATGCCGATCCGGCGCGGCGCCAAATTGATGACGCCGCGAACGCCACGTACGATCGAATTGTTCGCGCCTACGAAGTTGGGTTGGAGGCTGCGCGGCGCGGATGATTTTTTCGCGCAGTGGCGTCGCTGATTGATGCCTGGCGCTGGGCTGGCGTGCGCGGAAGGACACGCTTGCTTGCAAACGATTCGATTTTTGCGTGACACCCCGCGCTTGCATCGCCTGCAAGCAAGCTGGAGTTTCCATCGCTCCCGTAATCGGTGCTTTGCCCTTGCTAAAGAATCATGGGTCATCACGTGTTGAATTTCTTTCCGCTAATGTCCACTCGAAGAATCACGATGGCTGATGTCGCCCGTGAAGCGAACGTCCACCAGACGACCGTTTCACTGGCGCTCCGCAACGACCCGCGGTTGCCGGTTGAAACGCGCGCGCGCATTTCGGCTCTGGCGGAAAAAATGGGTTATCGGCCCGACCCGATGCTCTCCGCGCTAAATTTTTACCGGGCTTCGCGGGAAAATGTGAAGACACCTCCGTCCATGGCGATCGTCATGCGTTCCAGGGTGGGGCGTTTGGCGACCGCGTGTTATGCGGAGAATCAGTTTGAGAAAGGCGCGCGCCAGGCGTGCGCGCGGATGGGTTACCGGCTCGTCGTGTTCGAAGTGGGCGGCGCACCGGCGGAAGGCATGCGGCTCAGTCGTATTTTGCGATCGCGCGGCATTGGCGGTGTTATTCTGGCCTCATTGGATACGACGATCCCGAAGTTGGACGTGGATTGGGATCACTTTAGTGCGCTGTGTATCGAGTCGCAGCATCTCGGACTTTCGCTGCATACCGTGGCCAATAATCAAAGTGGGATCACGCGCATGGCGGTCCGGCGGGTCTGTGAACTTGGTTATCGACGGATTGGTTTGGCGGTGGGCGAGGTGGAGGAAGCCGCTTTGGGCAACCCGTTTGCCGCGGGTTATCTGGTCGAGGTGCACGGACGCAAGGAGCTCACGATGATTCCTCCGCATTTTCTGCGAAACGGCCCGACCGCTACAATCGTCCGCGAGCTGGGCGCCTGGGTTCGGCGGCATCGGATTGATGCGGTCCTGAGTAATTGGAGCACGATGTTGGAGAAACTTGAGGCCGCCGGATTCCGGATTCCCCAGAAGCTTGGCTTGGCGACCCTGGATCACAATCCGCACAAGGGGGCGGCGGCGGGCATGCGGCAGAGTCACGAATTAGTGGGGGACCGGGCGGTGGAAGCTTTGGCGTTACTCATGAAGACCAATCAAAAGGGCCAGATTAATTTGCCCAACACGACGCTCGTCGATGGTTTTTGGCAGGACGGACCGGAACTGCCGCGCAAATGACGGCTCGACTAGCGAGTCCGGTGGGCGCGGGTGTTGATCCCGTTTCTCGAACCGGTCGATAGAAGAACTTTTCGTTTTCACGGCCAAAACCCTGAGGTCACTCTTTCGAGGGGGTGTCATGGTCTGTCTTTTACTTTGGGCGGAGCTCGATTATATTCGTGTCAATCTTGGCCGCTTTCCCCTGAGCACCTCATGACAAAATTCGTTTTTTTTCGGCTTGATGACCCATTGGTACAACTCCGGATCGCTCCAGATCGGACGATGCTTTGGAGCGTGCGCCCGGAGTTTGGTCTAACGGGCTCCCAGTCGGGTTGGGGGATCAGCCCGTGCGGTGCGTGCTCCGCACTCGGGCATGCGTTGCGCTGGGCCGCCTGCTTCATGGCCCTGGTCGCGATAGCACTATTTTCATCGGCGACGGCAGTCGAACTCCCTGCACCCAAGGAAGCCAAGCCCGCGCCTGTGTCCGCTAAACCCTATTTGGGAATTCCCTATCACGATTCCGTTTATCAGGGCGGGCCGCAGATAATTCCCGGCAGACTCCAAAACGAATATTACGACACGATGGATATTCCGGACGCAGAAAAAGCTGCGGGAGCCGAGGAAGGCATCACTTATCACGATACGGATAATAAGAACGACGGGAGTGGCGCGCTGAACGGCAAGGGAAGTTATAAAAAAGAATTCCGCCTGGCGGAGAGCCCGGACATCTCGTACGTAAAGATGAATAATCCGGGAACGCCCGTTGACGACACTCCGTTCAATCTCGTCCAACCTGAAGCGGAGGACCTCTATCTCGGTTGGATCGCTCCGGGAGAATGGGTCAAGTACACAGTCAACGTCCAGGCGGAGGGCAGCTATTCGCTCACCACGATGTACACGTCAAAATTCGGCGGACATATTTCAATCGATTGCGATGGCGTGGATGTCACCGGTCCAATCGCGATTCCCTCGACATTCAACGCAGCTGATCCGATCGAGTGGCGGCAGGCGCATCATTGGAATAAAATAAAAACTGCCGGGAAAATGCAGCTGAAGAAAGGCCTTCATGTGTTGACGCTGCATTTCCTCGATCAGCCGGTGATGAATTTTGACTACATGGATTTCGTGAAGGTGGATTGCGGCACCGAGAGGGTGGCGGAGGCGAGCAACCGGCCCCACGGAGTCTGCCGGTCGTAGCGCACGGAGTAATCGATGCCCTTGGTCGTTTGGTAGGAGAGGTTGATGTTGCTGACATCGTAGGTGACGATTTTTCCGGGCAGGCCGTCGCCCAGCGACGGGCCGCGGACGATGCGCTCCGGGAAATAATTGATCAGCGTCTGCAGGCCGGTGGAGCCGGATTTATCGCGGTAGTTGATATCGTAGCTGTCCAACGAGAACGAGAGGCCCTTGACGAAGGGCACGTCGAGCGCGAGGCCGAGACCCTTGGAAACGGAACTCTCGGTCGTGAGGTAGGGATTGCCCCCGGAGGTGTATAAGCGTTGCGCCACAGCGGCGCATCGATCGCCTGGTCGGCCGCACCAAGGGTGGTGACGAGCAGCCGAAAAACCTTTCGCGCTCCGGCCGGCTTCGGCGCGACGCT
>JANYFP010000058.1 GCA_025362555.1 Verrucomicrobiota bacterium | reverse complement strand
GCTCCAAGCGGACGTCATGGAACTCAAGGCGAACCCAAAGGCTGAGGCCAGTGGCGTCGTCATCGAGTCACAGGTTGACGCCGGTCGTGGTCCACTTGCCACTGTGATTGTTGAGCGCGGCACGTTGCGCGTGGGCGATGCGATTGTGTGCGGTCCGCATTACGCGAAGGTTCGTGCGATGTTTGACGACCAGGGAAATAATTTGAAAGAGGCTCCACCGGCCATGCCCGTGCGGGTGATCGGCTGGTCGAGTGCGCCTGATTCCGGGGCGAAATTTGTAGCGGTGAAGAACGCCCGCGAAGCCGAACGGCAAGCGGAAGAAGCCCAGGATCTTCTCAAGAAAACCAGCGTCACCGACGCCGCGGTGCCGAAGGATACGTCGCTCGACGCGCTCTTCGCCAACATCGCGGCCGCTCAAGGGAAGATGCTGCGCATCGTCCTCAAGTCCGATGTCTTCGGCTCACTCGAAGCGGTTAAGAATGTCCTCGAAGGCATCAAGAGCGCCAAGGTTTCCCTCGATGTGGTGGCCTCGGATGTCGGCATCATCAGCAAGAATGATGTGCTCATGGCGAGTGCCTCGAAAGCGGTGATCATCGGCTTTAACACCAAGCAGGAAAATGGCGTGGTGGCCCTGGCCAAACATCACGGCGTCACGATCCAAGCTTTCGAAATCATCTACGAATTGGGCGACAAGGTTAAGGAAATGATGGCCGACCTGCTCGAACCCGATCTCAAGGAAAACAAGCTCGGCGTCGCGGAAGTCCGCCAGATTTTCCCTGCGGCCAAAGGTTTTGTGGCCGGCTGTCTTGTCACCGAAGGCAAAGTCAACCGCGGTGCCACCGCTCGCGTTCGTCGCGGCAAGGATTCGCTCTTCGAAGGCAAAGTCGGCACGCTCCGTCGTTTCAAGGACGATGCGAACGAAGTCCGCGCCGGTCTCGAGTGCGGTATCCGTCTCGACGGCTTCGATGGCTACCAGCCCGGCGACCGCATCGAGTGTTTCGAAATTCAAAAGGTGCGCGCGTCGCTCTGAGCGTCGCCGCCCGATCAGGTCCCACGGTTTTCCGTCTGCCTTCGCCATGAGCAACCGACTAATCCGCGTCAATGAACTGATGCAGCGCGAAATCAGCGCGTTCCTGCATCAGCGCTACAGCTCCGAGGCGGTGGCGATCACGATTACGGGCGTGCAAATCACGGGTGATTTGCGCGAAGCTAAGATTTATTACTCGGTGCTCGGTGATGAAGCCGATGCCACGCGCGCGGGCAAATGGCTCCGCGGCAAGCGCAGCGAAATTCGTGAGACCGTGGCAAAAAATGTCATCATCCGTCACGTGCCACTGCTGACTTTCGTGCACGATAATCACGCGCCGCGCACGTTGCGGATCGAGGAATTGCTCGGCGAAATCGATAAGACGGAAAAGAAACCGTGAGCTATTATCCGAAGTTTGCCGGCCGGTTTGCCGTCCTCCTGCAGGAACTCAAGGGCCAGTCCGTCGTGGTCATCGGGCACCAACGCCCCGACGGAGATTGCGTCGGTTCGCAAGTGGCGCTCTGTCGCGTTTTGATTTCCGTGGGCATTGACGCGATCTGCATCAATCCCGATCCGGTGCCGCGTCGGATTAAATTTCTGGTGGGCGATACGCCCTTTTTCCAGCGTGACGCCGTGCAACACACGGGGCGACTCGCGCTGTACACCGACTGCGCCGATCATGCCCGGGCGGGTGACCGGATGCGCGAACTCTATCCGACGCCTTGGGGTTGTTTTGACCACCACTTGTCGAATGGTGGTTTTGCGAAATTCAACTTTGTCGATTCGGCTTCGGCCGCGACGGCGGAAGTTCTCGCCGGGATTTTCCTCGATGCGGATTTGCCCATCGATCCCACCACCGCTCAGGCGCTTTACACGGGAATCATGACCGATACCGGGCAGTTCCGTTTTCCGTCCACGTCGAGCCGGGTGTTTCGTTTGAGTGCGGAGTTGATGGCGCACGGCGCCGATCCTTCGCTGGCCGGCCAGGAACTCTACGAACGCGAGTCCTTCGGCAAGCTGAAGCTGCTGCAGCATTTCATCGGCACGTTGAAGTTGGAGGCCAATGGCCGGATTTGCGTCGGGGTGCTCCCGCACGGAATTTTTGAGCAAGTGGGCGCGAGTGTCGAGGACACCGAGGGTTTGGTGGACTACGCGCGTTCGATTGAAGGCGTCGAAATCGGCGTGCTCATCGAGGAACGCGCTGAGTTCATGAAGGCCAGCTTGCGCGGCAAACACGCGGCGCTGCGCATGGATACTGTCGCTGCGCTGTTCAACGGCGGCGGACACGCCAATGCGGCGGGTCTGAACTTCAAGGATACTCTCGTGAATTTTTATCCGAAACTGCTCGCCGCGCTCACGCAGCGATTGGCCGAGGTGGATGGAACCAAAAAATGAGCTTACTCCCACCCAAGGAAATGGAAGGCGTGCTGCTGGTGGACAAGCCCAGCGGGATGACATCGCACGATGTCGTTTATCATTTGCGCCGGAAATTGCAGATCAAGAAAATCGGTCACGCCGGCACGCTTGATCCGATGGCGACCGGCCTGTTGGTGATGCTGATCGGCAAAGCGACGCGGATTTCCCAGTATCTCATCAGCGTCGACAAGATTTACGAAGGCGAAGCCACGCTTGGCGTCGTGACGGATTCGCAGGATGCGCAAGGCGAGGTCATGGAAACCAACCCCGTGCCCGAGCTGACGGAAGCCCAGGTGCGTGAGACGATGAAAGGATTTCTGGGCGATCAATACCAGATGCCGCCGATGCATTCCGCGATTAAGATCGGCGGAGTTCCGCTCTACAAAATGGCGCGCAAGGGAGAGGAAATCGAACGCGAGCCGCGGTTTATCCGGATTGCGTCGTTTGATTTGAATTCGCTGGCGCTGCCCAAGCTGACTTTTACCGTGCACTGCACGAAGGGGACTTATGTGCGCACGATCGCGTATGATTTGGGCAAGAAACTCGGTTGTGGTGCGCATCTTTCCGCTCTTCGTCGCACCGGCAGCGGTAAGTTCACGATTTCCCAGTGTCTGCCGCTTGATCAGATTGAGTCCCTGTCTTTGCCGGAAATCGAAAAGCGCCTGATTCCGGTTTACGAAGCGGCGCCACCGGTGGCGCAGTGAGCGCGTTGCTCCAGTACGATGGCCTGAAGGGTGCGACGCTCCCGGAAGGACCGTTGCATTTGGCGATCGGGATGTTTGATGGCGTGCATCTGGGACATCAGTCGGTGATTGATTCTGCGGTCCACTCGGCGCGGCGCAGTGGCGGTTTGGCGGGCGTCCTGACTTTTTGGCCGCATCCCAGCGCCTTGTTTCGACCGGATAACCTCACGCCGTTGCTGATGCCGGTGGATATGAAGCGCCGTGTGTTGGGCAAGCTCGGGATTGATTTTTTGATTGAGCAAAATTTTTCCCGCGAATTTGCCGGCATTGAGGCAAAAGATTTTGTGAGTTATCTGCGTCAGTGCCTGCCGCGGCTCAGCGCGATTTATGTCGGCGAAAATTTTCGTTTCGGTCGCGGCCGGGCCGGGGATGTCGCTATTTTGATTGAAGAAGCGAAGCGGGTGGGGGTGGCCGTATTTAGCGCGCAGCGGCTTAAGCACAATGGTGCTCCGATCAGCAGTTCGCGGATTCGTGAGTTGGTGGCCGCCGGCGAGATCACGGAGGCGAATGCGTTGCTGGGGTATTCCTATTTTGCCGAAGGCGTGGTGGAAAAAGGCCGCCAGTTGGGGCGCACGATTGGATTTCCGACGCTCAATCTCGCCTGGCGACCCGAGCTCAAGCCGTGTTTTGGGGTGTACGCTGTCGAGGTCTTGGATGCGGCGGGTAAGGCGCGCAAAGGTGTCGCCAATTACGGCGCGCGGCCGACAGTGGAAGCGGCGGGCCAGCCGCTCTTGGAAGTCCATCTGTTGGAGGAATCGGCTCTTACTTATGGGGACAAATTAACCGTCAATTGGCTTCATTTCCTGCGTTCCGAGAGCAAGTTCGGCAGTGTGGAAGCGCTTCGTGCGCAGATCGCCCTTGATGTCGAAAACGCGCGGCAGTTTTTTTCTAAAAATGGCAGCGTTTAGTTTCCAAACTACGCTTGACATGACTAGGTCCGAATCTACGTTTCGCCCTCTTTTCCGATTTATGGGGTGGTAGCTCAGTTGGTTAGAGCGTCTGCCTGTCACGCAGAAGGTCGCGAGTTCGAGTCTCGTCCATCCCGCCATTTAAAAAGCCCGCAACTTCACCGTTGCGGGCTTTCTTGTGGGGTAAATCGGGAGGCTTGCGGTTGAATGGGGTGGAACGCGGCCTTGGCGAAGTGGGCGGCAACTGACCGCCTTTCTGTACCTACAGTTCGTGAATGAATCGATTGTTCAACTGGTATGGAATAGCCAAGAGCTTGGGAGATATGACCGCCGGAGACCCCGCCAGGCCCTCCCGGCGGTCATCGTTCGCTGCTCCTGTCGCCGAATTGATTCAGGGGCGCGGATTGTTGGCCATTGGAGAGCAATGGCCAACAGCTTAATCCCGTTGCTTGAGCGGGTCCGGAACGTTTGCGAGCGGTCTGCCCGGCAAGAGGACCGGGGCTGCGCTGGGTGAGTGGCGTTACTCGTTTTCGAATGCTCGCAGCGTCCAGAAATCGTCGGCGAGATTGTTGTCGGAGATATAATCGTACGGCATCGTGAAATAGCCGGCCATGCCCCAGTCGGCGGCCCAGGAATTTCGCACGAGGATACGCTTCGTCGCATCGTCGTAGCCGATGGCACAAACGGCGTGACCGCCCATCACTTTCTCGCCGGCCTGCGGCAGATTCAAAATGCCGGTCTTGGCAATCGCGGCCTCTTCAAACGCTGTGTACACCGTGAATCCGAAAATGAAGGGGTAGCCCTCAGCGAGACATTTCCTCATTTGCAAAAGCCCGATGATGCGATGGTACGAAGTGACCTGATGATCGGCCGCACTCTTGAAACAGGATGCCGGTGGCTTCTGCTTGAATTTGGCGATCTTGTACGGCCAGCTTTTTTCGTCGCACACCCCGAGCGTCGCCAACGATTTTACGCCATCACGAATCGCCGCGCCGGAGTCTTCGTTGATCGTGCCTTCCATCGCGCGTTCATTGTAATAAATAAACAAACGGCTGAGGTCGGTCACGGCGTGGCCGGCCTTCTTCATCAGGAATTCCAAGTTGCCGACCATGGCGTTCGCCGTGCAACTGCCGAGCGCACCCTGATCTTCCACCGCGGAGCATCCCGCGCGCAAGTCCACCTTCGCAGGCAGTTTTTTGGGCGGGGCGGCGATGGTTGCATAGAGTTTGTCACGATGATCAGGACGATCCGGGACCCATCCGTACCACGAATTAATATTGGATTTTTTCATGAGCGTATTTTTTGTTAGCGGGTTTGGTTGATTGAACTGCAGCTGAAATTTTCGGATGCCACGCGGTGCTGCTGTGTGCTGGGTGATTTTGGGTTTGGTTGAGTGTAGGAGCTTGCTTGCAAGCGATTCAGCGCGCGGGTGGCCGGACCAAACGCCGGATCGCTTGCAAGCAAGCTCCTACAGTCGGAGATGAGTTATTCTGGCATCGGAGGAGGCGTAAGCTGTGGTGTCTAGAGTGGCACGATGTTCAGGCCGATGTTGGCCGCGAGGGCGGGCGCTCCTGGGGTGAGGCTGAAAAGTGGCACATCGTTGTCGGCACTGTTGGCGACGTACGTTGCTGTGCGTGCGATGGCGGTGCCAAGGGCGCGCTGGACTTCGAGGAAGTGCGTGGTGCCTAGTGACAGGTGGCGGCCGGTGAAAAAATTGTCGCCTTGCTCGATGATATTGTCCGTCCATTGCGCGCTGGCCCAGACGGTGAGCGGGCCCTTGCCGTCTTGGATAATGGTGCGGATGGCCAGAAGCGAAGCGACTCCGGCGGCGAGTTGGAGGAACGTGTTGCCACGGGCGTGGAAGGTGCCGGCGCTCACTAATTCCACGGCGTTTTGCTTGAGCAAAACTGAGAACAATTTAATCAGATCGGTATTGAGCGGGTTGGCATCAGGCAGGCCGCCGAAGCTCACGACGCCAGCGATTCGGTTATCGATGACCGTTGCCGCCGTGACAAAATCCAGCAGTGCAATCGCCGCGCCGGCCGTCACGACGGCGGCCGCAGTGACGACGCGGATTTCCTTGAAACGCGTGAACAGCGTGGCCGCTGTGGCGCGTTCGGTCCCGAGGGTGCGCAACATTTCCATGTAACCTTTTCGCGTGGCCGCATCGAGTCCGAGGTCGGGTGTTTTGATGGCTTCGGTCAATTGTTTGACGAGCACCAGGCGCTCCTTGGGCGGGAGTTCGGCGAGTGTTCTGGCTGCCGCCGTGGCTTGAATTTCAAAGTCACGGTCGTCGACCAGTTTGAAGGCGCTGGCGAGGGCCGGCACGGATTCAAACAGTTTTTCCGGCGCGGCTGGCTTCGCAGCGGCGACGGCACTGATTTGATTATTCGCGATCGTCAGCCGCCGGGTGCGGCCAAGATTGAGGAGCGCGGCATCGGGCGAACGTCCGTTGATGAGGCAATTGGAAATTTCTACTTCCCGGCAGACGTCAAAGAGGATTCCCGGGCCTTCAATGAGAATGGTGATGTCGCGGATCACCACTGCCGCGAGGTTTTTGAAAACGAACGGGGCGCGCACAATCAGTCGCGAGGCGTGGCTGCAGCCGGCGATCTTAAAGTACACCGGATTTTTTTCATCGCCGGATGTGACGAGCAGATCTTTGTCGATCAGATGATCACCCGGCAGGAGGGAGAGGCAGATCGCGGTGGCGTGCCGTTTCAGGAGCAGATCTTCCAACGCGGCCGCGACGGTATCGTAATCCCCGGGACGATCGTCGAGCTTGCCCACGGTGACACAGCAATCGACGCCGGATTTTTCGTGGCAGAGGAAATCGAGCGCGTCCTGCACCGTGACGATCGGTGGCGTCGCGTTTTTCATGCCCTCGCAGTTGGCGGGATTGTAGGAGACGAGCTGGGCCGTGTTGAGCCTTGCGTGGAAAATAACCGGCAGGCCGATGCGCGCGTCGGCGGAGTCGAGTAATTCAGCGATGACCTCGGGGTTGGCCGTGGTGGAGTCGATCGCCCATGCGCAACTTGCGATTCCGTCAATTCCGGTCGGCACGATGCCGGTCGCGGGGGTGAGGGTTCCGCTGCCGACTTTGACGGTGAAGCGCACGCGCGCTCCTGCGACGGGCCACTCGCCATTGGCCACGCCGACTTTCAACGGGAGTGCGAGCGGGAGCAGGGTGTTTGCCGGGAGGACGGGATTTGGCGTGGCTTCCTGACTGTCGCCGCTGACGTAGAAAAGATCGGTGAGTTCCGTGAGCGGGGGAAAAATATTCCGGCAATCGGAGATTTTAAAAACGCCCGCTTTGAATTCGACGATGGCGAGTTTGCAGTAGTGATGCGTGATGCCGTGCGGCGGCAACGGGGTTGGTACGAGTGCGTTGACTGGGCCAGTGGTTGGCCAGTCGACCTGCGGCAATGCGGTGCGCGCGGGGATGAGCCAGTAATCTCCGGTGCGGAAAGTGCCCGCGCCAAATTTGACGACGACTCCGTCTTCCAATTCAAACGTGTCTGTTGTGTTCAGATTCTCGGCGGTGCCGTCGGGCGTGATCCATTTTCCGGGGGAGGCGGGCGTGGATTCCCAGCGGCGCACTTTCGGGTTCCGGGGGAAATTGGCGAAGTCCATCGCGGCCGAAGGTGCACTCAGGGTCAGGACGTTGCCGTTGACCGAAGCAATTTGAGCAAACACTCCGGGGAGTCCGAGTTCCTCGTGAACATCATCGGTGAGTTCCACCCAGTTGGGCGCGGCGAGGTTGAGCACTTTATCTCGGCCGGTGGTCTCGACGTTGATTTCTCCGAGGGCGGATTGGCCGAGCCAGCGGGAGACAATCGAGCCGTTATCGCGCGACCATTTAAAGGTCGCCTTCGCGAGCGTATCGCCGCTGGTGTGAACTTCCACGCGGTAGAGTTGATTTTCGAGGCGGCGGTAACCGGAGCCGGGATCAACGATGCACGGACTGGGTTTGCTCGGATCTTTTAGCACGGAGGCGGCGAGGGTGCCGGGTTTCGGATCGAGCAATGCATCCCACGCGGGAACGGCGGTGGAACAGTTCGCGCCGTCGGGTGCCGCGATAAATTTTACCTGCCAGGTATTTTTGGTGCGCGTGGCGGTGTCTGGTCCTCCGAGCGCAACTTCGCGGATGTGCGGATCATCGAGCGCGGTGCGGAGGCGGGGCCACACATCCAGGTACGCGAGAAAAGTGCCCGGCGCTTTCAGCGGGAAAAGCGGCGTGCCGCCCACTTTGATGGTTTCGGCACCGGTCGGCAGATCGGGTTGGGCAGAGGCGAGGCCGATGAAATTGTTTTCGGCGAGCACGCCGCCAGCGTAGAAACGTCCGCCGGTGATGAGTAGGTCGCCGGCGGCGACGGCCGGCGGCGTTTTGTTTTCCGGCCGCGCGTTTTCGTCGGCAGTGAGAGCGGCAGCGGCGGCCACGAGCCGGAATCCGTCGTCGTGAATCGGAGCGCCACATGGGCCGACGACGTCGACGGTTTCAGTTTCGATTCGGTGAGCGGTGAGGTCGTTTTGCTCGTTCCAATCGGAGTCGAGTTGCACGCGGCCCTGCTGTTGCTGCACGGCGCGGTAATGTTTTGCCTGGTCGAAGGTGAGGCGCGTGAGATCGGATTTCATGAAGGGAAGAGGGGTTGGGCTTTAGGTTGAAAAGATGAGGCCGGCCTCGAGGCCGAAGCGGAGATATTCGTCGAGACTCGCTCGGAGATTGGCTTCGCGCTGGGGTTGTTGGAGGAAACGAAAGGCCCCCATTTCCGCGCCATCCTCGGCGCCGGTACGAATTTCAAGCGGACATGGGGTGGCAAGTTGTGCGTAGGCGGGGTCGCCGTAATCACTGGCGGTGAAACCGGGCACGATGCGCGCGAATATCGCCGCTTCCTCGGCGGCACCGAAGGATTCACCGGCGGCTTTCGCGGCCTGTTCAGCGTCGTCCCGGGCGAGCTCGGGCTGGCAACGGTAGCGTCGTCCCGTGATGGAATCAGGCGGCAAATAACAGAACCGCACACACCCTTCCTGCCGACGGACGGCTTTAACGAGAGCGGTGAAGAGCGAGTTGCCGGCGTCGAAGTGTCGCGCGATGACTCGCCCGATGACCGTGGAGTCTTGCACGTCGAGCGCGATGCCATCGGCCGCGATGGCAATATTTTTCCCGGCATCGACGATGCAATCTTCGAGTGACAGTGAAGGCGCGGTGGGAACAATCGTGATCGGGCCGCAGATCGTGCGCACGAGTTGAAGCGAAAGATCGGCATTTTTTCCGGTGACGGTGAGCCCGCCGGCTGACGGCACGAGCGTGCAGTGCGCAAGGTGGAGTGAGCCGAGGTGTTTCGCGGGATCGCTGACGTTGAACGCGCCTTCGATGAGAAGTCCGTCGATCGTGAGCACGCCGGGTGATTGGTTCGCGACGGGCGCGGTGCCAGTGACGGTGACGGTACCGAGCACGTGAGGACGGACCTCGGTGGCGTCGTGCTCGCCGTTGCGACGTTCAAATCCACCGCCGACTTTGGGGCGCGCGGGCCATTTGGCGGCGGCGATGAACAGCCGGCTCCCTTCGGGAATCACAATGGCGAGATCGCCCATATAAGTGTGACTGTCCATAATCGCGATGAGGCCAACGGTGCCGGGGGCTTGGTTGTTCCACTCGGCGATGGCGTCGGTGAGCGTGGTGAAGATTTGCCCACTCGCGACGGTGACGGGTTCTTGGGAAACGCCGGCCTGCCACGTGGTCTTAGGCGCGCGGTCGAGCGTCGTGTTAACCGATTCACTGCGATCATAGGGGCCGCCGCCGAGATCGCCGCTGAAGCCGTAGGCGAATCCAATTTTTAGCGCGAGCGGGAGTGGGCGGGTTTTGGCCCACGCGAGCCGGCCGAGCACGGGATCGACGCCGACAAAAATTTCATTGCCAGCGGCATCGGTCGGATCGGGGCGGACGGCACCGATCCCGAGGTGACAGATGCGGATTTTCTCGGGTGGAATTGCCACATAATTAAATGGGGCGACGGCGTTGGTCTGGCGGAAAACCTGGAGCACCGGGTGGGCACCGAACCAGGTACCGCGCGGTGTGGCGCCCGCGAGCAGGGCGGCGCGGCGGGCTTCGAGTTCGTCGTAAAGGGGACGGCGGCGCAGTTCACCGGGGACATTGATCTCTTCCGCGAGATGAGTGATGTCTGTCTCGGTTTGCGGGCGATTGAAGAGCGGTCGGTCCTGACTCGCGACTGGATTAAAAGCATAGAATCCGGGCGCGGCGGTGGTGCGCGCAGTGCTGTTGGGCACGTAATAGCTTTCGAGCCGCCAGAGAAAAAGACCGACGTTGGGAATGTTATGGCGGCCGCGGTCGAGTGCGATGCGGCGGACGTCGACGGAATGCGTGGTTGAATCGAAAGCGGTGTTGAGCAGCTCGAGTTCGTTGGTGCGGCGGAGGTCGGGGGTGCGGACCGCGCCGAGGCGGATGTGATTGTAGTTTTGATTCCAGCCGAGGATCTGGAAAAATTCGACGGCCCGCGCGGGCCAGCCGGTGGTGTCGCGTGCGAGTTGCTCCAGCATCGTCGCGGTGCCTTTGCGGCGGCGGTAGCCGAGGGTGTTGGCGACGCGGGCGCGTTGGCTGAACACCCCGGTGGCGGGAACCGCGTGCAACCCGCGCACGCCGAGGAGATCGCCGATATACGGCACGACCCATTCGTCGCACGTTTCGATAAACCAGTTGTCGAGCAGTCGCGCGATATCGGCTTCAACGATGGAGCCTTGCGTCGCCACAAGTTCGAGCAGGGCTTTGAGTGGCTGACCTTGCGCATCGTCGCGGATGCGATGGACGGCGGGGAGCAGAGCGTAAAGTTTTTCTGGCGTGATCGCACTCATAGCGGAAGGTCGGTGAGGGTGATGCTGTCGGCGTTGACGAGAAGCAGTTCGGCGCCCCGGATCGCGGTAAGATCCCAGTGTGCGATGCGAGCGGGGACGTTGGGATGGGTGATCGGATCGAGGCCGTTCAACTTATCGAGATCGACTGCGATGATGCCGGGGACGTTTTGCATGACAGAGAGAATTTCACTCGACGCGACGCCTTGCCCGAAGGCGCGCGACGTGAAGGAAAACGCGGCGACGAGGGTGGTGCGTACTGCGGCGAGCACATCGGCTTTGATGTAATCCGGATCGATTGCGACGCGGGCCACGAGTGTGAAGGAGAGCGGCGTGTGCGGGGAAACGCGCACGGGCTGATCGACGTGGCGCGCGGCGTCGATGCCGGCGAGGAGGTTCTTGAAAAAATCCGTGGTGGGGTCGACGGCGCTGCCATCGGACGCGGCGACAGTGAGGTGGACGAGTTGGCGTTCGCCATTCCAAAGCAAAGTTGCCTGGGCTTTGCCAATGCCCGCGAAGGCGCGCGCGAAATCCTCGAAGTCCTGCACCGAAACAATGCGGTCGAGGGTAAGGACAGTGAGCGGCGCGTTGACGCGCGCGTCGGCGAGTTGCTCGGGATCGCCCGCTCCACTGGCGGGAATCGGATTGATAACGGCCTTCGCGCCGAGTGGGCGCGAGAGCAGCGTGGTGATGGTGCCGGTATCCACGTTCCCGTCGAGACCGAGGCCGACGCGGTACGTGGCTTTGAGATTGTTGGCCCCGGTGGGGAGCCGGGCTCCGGTGCTGCCGTCACCGAAGAGCAACGTGGCGGTGCCGTCGTCGGCGCGGCGGACGACGAACGAGCGATCGTCCGGCGCAGCACCGTAAAAAGTCGGGGTCTCGTGCCACAGCACGCCTTTCACGCGGACTTCTAGGGTGCTCTTCGCGCCGCCGGCGACGGGTGCCGAGACGAAGGTCAGCGGTTTTTGTTTGAGGGTGAAACGCTGAAATGGGAGTGAGCCGTCGCCGGAGCCGAGGATTTTATCTTGTTTCGTTTCACCGTGTGTGGCGCGGGCGACGTTGGCGTTGATCATGACGCTGTCGCGTTGATAAATGCCCGTGAGTGGAGTCGTGAAAGTGACGAGCGTGGTGTCGCCGGTGGTCACGAGGGTTTTTATTTCGACGACTTCGCTGGTGGATTTGCCGGTGGTGATGGAGATGCCGGTGACGCTGAGGAGACGGCCCGGTTTTAGTCCGACGATGGCGGGGGCAATCAGGATTTCGCCACCCGCGACATCGTCGGTGCGCGGCTGATCGGCGAAGGCGAGTGGTTCGCTCCCGGCGTAAACGACGGCGGTGCGCACGGCGTGGGTGAAGCGATCCTGGTTTTCTCCGGGACCAAGGGTGATCTGCGTAGTTTTCCCGGAGAGACTGTATTCCGCGCGCGCGGATTCGGCGGCGGCGTTGATGCGGTAAACTTCCTGATACGCCGGAGTTGACAGCACGAGCCAGCCTTTGGCCGCGACGATTTTCGGATAGACGGCGTCGAGGTCGATGACGCCGGGAGTGGGAGAGAGAATAAAATTCGGCCACTCGGCCTTTTGCGGGGCACTGAGTACAGTCGTTGGCAGGACACCGAGGTAGGCGCATTTGGTGAGATCGGGCAGCGCTTTCCAGTCGACGGCATTGTACCCGAAAATTCCGGCGCGCTGGCGGAGAGCGTACACCTCGGGATGTTTTTGTGTGGGGGTGACCGGTGGCATGAAGGTGCCGAGCCCGTGATCGAGGGTGATGATCGTGTACCCGGCGTTGGCTCCTTCTGTCGGCGGAAGTGAAATTGTTTCAATGGTGGCGACGCGACGGAAATCCCAGTTTTCGTTTTTCGGATCGTCCTGACGTTCCTTCCCGATGAAGAGCAATGCGTCGCCGGGTTGCAGTCGGGTGTCCGTGCCTTGGAGATAAACTTTCTTGTGACCGAGTTGCAGTGGCAGTGAGGAAACAAAGCGCTGTGGCCGGAGCGCGTTCCACTCGGGGCGGGCTTCGATTTCTTCAATCGTCTCGAAAATTTGCGGCTTTTCATTTTGGCCGGGGACGCTTTGCGCTTTGGTGCCGATCGCGAATTGTACGGTCGTGGGCGAACCTTTCACGTTGTCCATCGTGAAGGCGAGGCTGGTGCCGGCGGCGACTCCGGGGCGCAGTTCGTAGCCGATGGCGCGGGCGAGTTCGAGGAGTGAGCGGCGTTCGGTGGAGGTGCGCAGGAAACCTTCGTTGGCGATGCGCTCCTGATAAAAGGTCAACACGTCGAGCACAACGGCCCAGGAGTCGAGGAGTGCGATGGTGGGATCGGAGGAGTCGCGGGTGGCGAGGGCGCGAAGTGCCGGATCGGTCGCGAGGCCGACGTGAAGGGCGGAGTTGAAACGTCCGTGCGTGCCGACGCGGTATGCGAGCGCCGGCAGACCGGGTGGATTGACCGGTGGCGTGGAGGTGAGCAGAAGCGGGCCTTCGCAGCAGCCGCAGGAGTCGAGAGTAGGATCGGACTCGTTCATAAGGAAAATGAGGAGGAGGTGAGGGCACCACGAAACACACGAAGCACACGAAAATCTGAGTGGGAATAAGGAGGCGTATGATCAGTCGATTTCATTTTCGTGTGTTTGGTGTGTTTCGTGGTGCCTCATCTTGGTTCCGTTCAGAGGCCGCCGTGCAGGTCGAATTCGATTTTGCCGTTCTCGGGAAAGTTGCGGTCGTTATCGAGACGCAGAATTTCAAGGGGCGCGGCGGGAATAAGAGCGTTGGCCAGTTCGTGGTTGGCGAGGCGGCCGTAGCGCTGGAAGATCTTCGGCTGGACCGAGGCGACGCCGGCGATGGCCATCGCGGCCGCGCAGACTTTGCTGAGGAAGAGCGGCTGGCCGAAAGTGAAATTATCCGGATGGAAAAAACCGAGCGTCCCATCAGCGAATTCCCGCGTGCTGAAGGTACGCAACAACGCGGCGAGAACGTCGCTGCGGAAATACCCGGGCTTCACGCAGACGAGCAGGGCAAGGTCGAGCGGGATGTAGATCGGGTCGGTGATTTCGAGATCATAGCCGGCGAGACGGAAGCGTTCGAGGTGCGCGCGGAAATCAGCTTTGAACAGGGGATCGCGGGCCGCGGTGAGTCCGCCGATGCGGTCGATCGTGACGAAGACGGTGTGCCAGCTTCCCGTCCACCGGAACCGGGCGACCGCACGTTGCACGCCCGGAAAACGCAGGGATACTTCCGCCCAATCGGCTTCGGTGACGGCGCGTTCCTGACGACGAAAAGCTTGCGGCGCGAATTGGCGGATTTGGTCAAAACTTTCAGGCGCAGTGCCGCCGCGTGCGGGGAGAGGATTGCGAATTGCGGTGATGCTGCCGGGAGGGAAAATCAGCGGATCTGCGACGACATGGCGAAGAGCACCGGCGCCGAGATTGCCGGCGGTGCCACCGCCCACCCGGAAATTGAGCATGAATTCAGTGCCGGCGGCGGGAGTTTTTCCGAGAGCCCCGCGCGATGCATCACCGAAGCGCAGGCGGGCGATGCCGTCGCGCTCCGTTTCGACGACGAACTCCGCAGCGAAGCGATCACTTGCGAGCAGGTCGCGTTGCGGGAACCACGATTCGTCGGAATCGTCGAGGCGGATCGCGGGGAGCGCATCGGCGGCGGCAAAGACGAAGGCGTTGACGGCGGGCACTACGGTCTTGATCGCGCCCGTGAGATCGTCGTGCACGACCACATTCAAATCGTACGGCACGGCAAAGGTAAGATCGGGGAGCGGGAGCGCGGGCCGGTAGTTGCCCGTTTCGGGAGCGGAAGGAGGATCCAATTGCTTATCGGGGACGGTGAGGCCGTGGTCGGCGAGGGCGATATTGCCGCGGGCAAGCGCGATCGTGGCTAATTTTGTCTTATCGTTGCCGACTGCGATGCTGGCGGTGAGACAGAGTGGAAACGGCAGCGCGTCCTCGGCGCGCCAGGAGATTTCGGCGATGAGTTCCCCGGTGAGTGGATCGGTCAGTGGGTCGAGAGTCGGATTGAGCATTTCTACTTTTTCGAGCCGCACGACGTGGCGGTGCGTGGGATCGGCGTCGCCGGCGAGTCCGGTGACGGGGCTGACAATTTCCTCAAACAGCAACAAGTCGCCGGGCGCGAGGGCGACGCCGTTTTTATTGGAGAGGGTGGCGCGGGTGGCACCGCGCGGCAGGCAGCAGGCGGAGTCGCTCCACGTGTAGAAATTAATTTCGTTATGTGCCGCGTGAAGGGTAACGTCGTGCAGTGTTTCAAAAATTACGGCCGTGCGTTCGGCGTTCTCAGGTAATTTGGTGGCGATCAGCGGACGTTGATCGGGTAAGCGGGTGGCCAGTTTGGTGCCGGTGAGTGCGAGGGTGGGATTGGCTCCGCGGAGAATTTTTCCATCCACGGCGGCGGTGACAGTGAAGGCGACCCACGCGCGGGCGTTACAGCCTTCGCCGATGGTGTAATCGAGGAGGCGGGCATGGCGACGCAGGGAAACCCGGCTGCGGGCGGTGCCGAGATACGCTTCGGTGGCGGTGGCGTCTTGCGCGTAGCTGAGATGGTCGCCGGCGTAGGCGATAAGTTCGACGAGGGTGACTTGCGTGTCGGCGGGATTGCGGTCGCGCCAGTCGGGCATGAGGGCGCTGAGGCGGTCGAGCATGAGGCGACGGAAACTTGCGTAGTCTTTGGCCAGATAATCAATCTCTGGCTCCGGCACACGGGGCGGCGGGCATTCGTCGATGACTTTGCAGTCGAAATCATTTTTGCAGGCGATCTTGAAGGAGAATTCGATGGCGGAGAGCTGAGGATCGAAGCCGGCGGGCGCAGCGGTGGGATTGGCCGGATCGACGATGCGCAACGTGTAGTTGGAGAAATCACCGCGGTCGCTGACCGAGAGCGTGAGGGTGTCGCCGGGCTGGCCGAGGATGGATTTAACCGTGATGCCGGTGATGCGCACGCCGCCGTCGATGATGAAGTGAGCCGGTGTGAGTCCCGCGACGGGCAGGAAAAATCCAACGCGAAGTTTGAATTGGTCGAGGGTGGCGATCTCGAGGAAATCGATCCCGTTGAGCGTGCCGTCAGCGATTACGGCGTCGCGGCGGTTGAGTTCTCCACAGTGATATTGCGTGGTGCTCATGAGACGCGGTGGCTGAATTGCGCGATCTGGCGCTCCTGATTGCGGCGGATAAAATACTGGAGCGTGACCTGGAGAGTGGCGTCGTCGCGCTCGACCCGGACGGCTTCGACTTCGATTAAATCGCCGAGCCATTGTTGCAGCGCGCCCTGCACGGTGAGTTGGGTGGCGGCGGTGAGGGCATCGTTGTTGGCGGCGAAGACCAATTGGAGGAGGCCGCTGCCGAAAGTGGGGCGGTTGACGCGTTCGCCCGGTGAGGTGAAGAGCACTTGTTCGATCAGATCGCGAATGTGATCATCGTCGGTGGTTGCGGCGGTCCGGCCGCGCGAATCAAAGTGAGTGGGAAAGTCGATATTCATGGCGTTAGGTGGCAATGACGCGGGCCTGGACGACGGAGGGAATCATCGGCGTGCCGGTGGGTGCACAGACGGAAGGACTGGTGCTGATGAGGACCGGCATGCCGCCGGCGAGGACGCGCGTCGCGGGCGTGGTGAATTGACCGGTGACGCACGGGCCGTTGGCGGCAATCGGGGGCGGTAAGGCGCAGCCGGCGATAATGTAGGGCGGGCCGGCGACTGCGACCGGTTGGCCGCTGACGAGGACGCGCGGGATAGTCACAGCAGGAGTGGCTTGGCCGCCGTGAGCACACATGACGGTGGCGCCGAGATGGAGAATTGGGCCGGGCATGGGGAAAGGGAGACGGTGAAGTTGAGAGCTGAGAGTGGTGAGCTGAGAGTTCGGAGCGGGGTAAGCTCGTAGCGAG
>JANYFP010000055.1 GCA_025362555.1 Verrucomicrobiota bacterium | reverse complement strand
AGTGGTAGGGGCGATTGCCCTCAATCGCCCTGCGCACCCCGAGGGCCGTTGAGGGCAACGGCCCCTACCTAAAGTCTAACTTTCAATCGCAGTGGTATCAGTTCCTTTTAAATTTCTTGATTAGCGTCAATTAGCGCGGATTAGCGGTTTCTCGTCAGAGTTATTCAGAGTTATTTCTTCTGAGACTAATGCCCGGGAGCTTGCTCCGCGGGCTGTTTTCCGGCGACTCGGTGCGCGGGATTTTAAAGCTTACGGAAAACCAACGCTGCGTTTTGTCCGCCGAATCCGAGGTTGTCACTGAGCACCGCTTTGATGTCGGCGCTGCGCACCACATTGGGCGTGTAATCCAAATCGCACTCCGGGTCGGGTGTCTCGTAATTAATCGTCGGAGGCACAGAGCCCGTCTCGATCGTCTTGACGCTGATGATGGCCTCAATGGCACCCGCCGCGCCGAGCAGATGGCCGGTCATGGACTTGGTCGAGCTGATGAGCACCTTCCGGGCGTGGTCGCCAAAAACTTTCTTGATCGCGAGGGTCTCAAACTTGTCGTTGTACGGCGTGGAAGTGCCGTGGGCGTTGATGTAATCAATGTTCTCTGGCTGCAGTCCGGAATCGTTAATCGCGCGGCGCATCGCGAGCGAAAGGCCTTTGCCCTCGGGATCGGGCGACGTGATGTGGTAGGCATCGCAGGAAGCAGCGTAGCCGGAGAGCTCGCAATAGATCCGGGCGCCCCGCGCCTGAGCATGCTCCAGACTTTCAATAACCAACACCCCCGAGCCCTCCCCCATGATGAAACCATCGCGGTTCAAATCATAAGGCCGGCTCGATTTCTGCGGGTTATCATTGTTCGTGCTCATCGCTTTCATCGAGCAGAAACCAGCGTAGGACAACGGCGTGATGGCCGCTTCGGAACCGCCGCACACCATGACATCGGCATCACCGTCGCGGATCATGCGCAGCGATTCGCCGATCGCGTGAGTGGCCGTGGCGCAGGCGCTGACCACGCCGAAATTCGGACCGCGCGCACCGAGCTCGATCGCGACCAAACCGGTGCACATGTTGCTAATGAGCGCCGGAATCATGAACGGGGAAACTTTGCGCGGCCCGCGTTCCATCAAAACTTTGTGCTGGGTCTCGATGGTCAACATTCCGCCGATTCCGGAGCCAATAATGACGCCCACGCGATCGGCGTCCTCGCTCGTCATGTCGAGCTTGGCATCAGCCACGGCCTGCTTCGCGGCGCAAAATCCAAAATGGGTATAACGGTCATTCCGCCGGACCTCTTTCGGGTCCATGTGCTGCGTGGCATCCCAGCCGCGCACCTCGGCGCCGATCCGGCAGCTGTAGTCTTTGGCGTCGAAGAGTGTGACGAGATCGATGCCACATTTGCCGGCCACAATATTGGCCCAAAAATCATTTACGTTGTGACCTAAGGAGGCGATGACGCCCATCCCGGTGACAACCACTCGTTTTTTGGCAGAAACAGTTTCCATCAGTGGTTCGGGGCTGAAAAAAAAAGCGTCCTACCTGCCAGCACTGGGCCAGACGGTAGAACGCTTTCTCAAAAGCAAAAAATTATTTCTTACCGGCCTTCTGCTCGATGTAGGCGATCACGTCGCCCACGGTCTGCAGTTTCTCGGCATCGGACTCGGGAATTTCGCCCTTAATCTCGTCCTTGAACTCTTCCTCAAAAGCCATGATCAACTCAACCGTGTCGAGTGAATCGGCACCCAAGTCGTCAAGGAAAGACGCCTGAGGGGTAATTTGTTCTTCGTTAACATTCAGTTGGTTAACGATGATTTCTTTGACGCGCTGGTCGATTGTTTTCTGGTCAGCCATGTGTTTTAAAAGGGTGCTAAATGTTTGAGAAAGAGGGTCACATCACCATGCCGCCGTCAACGGTAAAAACTTGTCCCGTGATGTAACTGGCTTCCTCGGCGCAGAGAAAGGTCGTCATGTTGGCAATATCAGCGGCCTCCCCGAGACGTTTCAGGGGAATAACCGAGGTGATTTTCTCTGCGGCCTCAGGCGGTAAAGCGGCCGTCATGTCCGTTTTAATAAATCCGGGAGCGACCGCATTTGAGGTGACATTTCGTCCGGCAAATTCCTTGGCAATCGCCTTCGTAAACCCGATTAGGCCGGCCTTGGCGGCGCAATAATTAGCCTGGCCAGCATTGCCCATAAGACCGACCACGGAAGTGATATTCACGATGCGGCCCCAACGTTTTTGGGTCATGGAACGCCCGATATGTTTCGTCCAATGATAGCAACTGGTGAGGTTCGTCGTCATCACGGAATTCCAATCTTCCTCCGACATGCGGAAGAGCAGACCGTCTTTCGTGATCCCGGCGTTGTTCACCAAAATATCGATCTGACCAAACTCAGCCAGCAACTCAGCGCTCGCCTTGGCGATCGCGGCTCCATCAGCCACGTCGACCGCCAGCGCTTTCGCCTTGCCGCCCGCCGCCACGATGGCCGCCGCCGCTGCGCCGCAACTGTCCGCCGACTTGCTCACGCAAATCACCGTCACACCCTGCTTGGCCAACAATTCGGCGATGGCGCGCCCAATGCCGCGACCCGCGCCCGTGACCAATGCTGTGCGATTAGTAAATGTCAGATTCATGTTGGATTGCTATGGGACCAAAACGGCCGGCGCCCGCAAGCGTGAAAAAATCGCGCGGACTCAGTAGACGTCGCGCTGGTAGCGCTTGTCCTTCTTCATCTGCTTCACGTAGGCGATCGCCTGCGCGGCGTCCATGCCGCCTTTGTCGCCGATGATTTGATGCAAGGCCACGTCGACATCCTTGGCCATGCGCTTCGCATCGCCGCAGACGTAGAAATGCGCCCCGCGCTTGATCCAATCCCACAACTCGGCCGCATTCTCGCGCATCCGGTCTTGCACGTAAACCTTGAGCAACTGATCCCGGGAAAAAGCCAGATCGGCGCGGGCCAATTTCCCCTGCGCCTGCCAGGCCTGCCACTCTTCCTCGTAAAGATAATCCGTCCCCCGGTGCTGATCACCGTAAAACAGCCAGTTGAGCCCCGTCGCAGCCGTGGCCACCCGCTCCTGCATAAATGCACGAAACGGCGCCACGCCGGTCCCGGGTCCGACCATGATGATATCCGTCGCCCCATGCTCCGGCACGCCGAAGTGGGAATCCGAGACAAATACCGGCACCGGCGTGTCGTTCAACGCTATGCGATCGGCCAGAAACGTACTCGCGACCCCGACGCGCGAGCGGTGGTTCGTCTGATAACGCACGATGGCCACCGTCAAATGAACTTCGTGCGGATGCGCCCGCGACGACGAGGCGATCGAATAAAGCCGCGGCATCAGTTTACGCAGGTGATCGACAAATTCCTGCGGCGTTAGTTTTGCACTGGGAAACTCCGCGAGCAGATCGACAAATTCACGATCCTCAAGGTAAGCCACCAACTGATCCTTGCCCTCCGGTGACACCAGTACCGCCAGCCGGGCCTGCTCTTCAGCGTCGGTCGCTTTTGCGGCCAGCGTTTCAAGAATTTTCCGGGTCGGCTTCGCCAGCGCGAGTCGGCTGCCCAGTGCTTCGCGCAGTGAAATCGGAGCGGACAATTTAAGCATGGCCGGTGAAACCGGTTCGTCGCCCGTCGCTGCAAGCAACGTCAACAGTTCCTCGACTTCCGACGGACGGTTCGACGGAAACACGCCGAGTGAATCACCCGCTTTGTAATGAATCTCACTCCCGGCGAGGCTCACGATGAGGTGGCGGGTTTCCTTGCGCGAACCGGCTTTGTTCAGCAACCGATTCTCCGTTAAACGGGCTGGAAACGGATTATCCTTGGAATAGAGTGATGGGGAAATGGCCGAGCTCATGATGACGAGCAGTTTTGCCGGCAGCCGGGAAGGCGTTGCAAGCACCATTCCCGCCATAAAACTTGGCTTTCCTATTGCCCCCCCGGATCGGGCCTGCCATGCAGCCTGACTACATGGAACCTGTCCGCATTCAAAAATTCATTGCCGAGGCCGGCATTTGCTCCCGTCGCGCCGCCGAAGCCCTGATTGTGGCCGGAGAAGTCTACGTCAACGGCCAGAAGGCCGAGCTGGGCCAAAAAATCGTGCCCGGCACCGACAAAGTCACGGTCAAAGGCAAAGGCCTGCGGCCCCAGCCCCAGCAAAAACTGGCGCTCGTCATGCACAAACCGCGCGGGGTCGTCTGCAGCAATAGCGATCCGCACGAAGAACACACCATTTTCGATCTCCTCCCGCGCGAGTGGGCCAAGCTTCGTTTGTTTTGCGCCGGCCGCCTCGACAAGGACAGTGAGGGCCTCGTCATCCTCACCTCGGATGGCGATCTCGCCCACAAGCTCATGCATCCGTCCAATCTGGTCGTGAAGCGCTACTACGTTTCCCTCGAGGAACCCTTCCCAACCGGTCGCCTTCGTCAACTGCTGCGCGGCGTCGTGATCGAAAACGAACACTTGAAAGTGGAACGCGCCAACCTGGTGAATCCGCGGGTCGATGGCAGTTCGGCCGAGTTGGATGTGCACATGCACCACGGAAAAAAGCGTGAGATCCGCCAGCTTTTCACCGCCCTCGGGTTTCAAGTCCGCCGCCTGCGTCGCTATCAAATCGGTTCCCTGCGCCTGAAAGGAATTCCGATGCGGGGCGTGAAACAACTTTCCCCCAAAGAAATCGAATCCCTGTTCGCCGTCCCCCGTTCGCACTACCGCGACGAAGCGGCCCCCACCCTCGATGAAAGCTAAATCCCTCCTCCCCGTCCTCCTGCGCTGCCTCGGCATCGCCGGAGCCTGCGCCCTCGCTGCCGTTCAGATTAAGGCTGAGATCCTCACGAACGACACCGCCGTATTTGCCCAGAGCGATCCGAAGTCGGCCGTGTTAACGCGCTTGAAGAGCGGGGCCACCGTCACGATCGTCGGCGAAGCGCCCACCGGCTGGCGGCGGATTGAAATCACTGCGCCCATCGAAGCATACGTCCGCAATCGCGATCTCACCAAAGGCCTGGAAGTAAAAGTCGGCTCCAACATCTACGCCGCGCCCAAAAAGGACGCCCAACTCCTCACCGTCGCCACTGCGGGCGATCAGACCGAGATCACCGGATTGCACGGCGATTACTGCCAGATCAAACTGCAGAAAAAACTTCAGGGTTTTATCGCCGTCGGCGAAACCGCCAACACTCCGGCCCTTTATGCCGCCGCTCCCGGCCTCGCCGCTCCCGGCCTCGCCGCTCCGCCGCCACCCGCTGCAGGTCCCGTCACCACCCCCGGCCGCGCCGTGGCGATGAGCGGCAACAGCGCCGATATGCCGCGCATGTTCGCCGGCCGATTCGTCTTGGCCAGGCGGGCCATCATCAATCCAAATCCGTTGTACGACTACCAACTCATGGATATCTCCGGCCGCCGTTTTGCCTACATCGACACCAAGCGCCTGTTGCTCACCGATAAAATCGAGTCCTATCTCGACCGCAGCATCGCGATCACCGGCACCATCCGCAATACCGTCGACGGCAAGGATCTCGTCATCGCCGCCGAATCGATCCAGCTAAAGTAATTTCGCGTCCCCCATTTGGCCGGCCTTTCTCGGCCGGCTTTTTATTTTCCCACCATGGAACTCATCGACGGCAATAAAATCGCGGCGGAAATCATCGCCGAACTTAAAGCGGATGTCGCCACTCTCCCCGGCCGCAAGCCCTGCCTCGCCTTGGTGCGCGTCGGCGAAGACCCCGCCTCGGTTTCCTACGTCACGAAAAAACAAAAAACCTCCGCGGAAATCGGCATTGAAAGCCGGTTGATCTTCCCGCCCATCACGATTTCACAGCAGGAATTATTTGCCCTGGTTGATCAGCTCAACGCCGACTCCGGAGTCGACGGCATCCTCGTCCAATCGCCGCTGCCGAAACACCTCAACGAACTCGCCGTCTTCAGCCGCATCGCGGCCCATAAGGACGTCGATGGTTTCCACACGCTGAATCTCGGCAAACTCGCGCAGGAGGACGACACCGGTTTCGTCGCCTGCACGCCCGCCGGCATCATGGAGTTGCTCCAACGCTCCGGCGTCACGCTCTCGGGAAAACACGTCGTGGTGCTCGGCCGCAGTCTGATTGTCGGCAAGCCCGCCGCGCTGCTTGCGATGCAACGCAAGGCCTGGGCCAATGCCACCGTGACGGTGTGCCACTCGCAGACCGCCAACCTCGCGGCCCTCACCCGTCAGGCCGATGTACTTATCGCCGCCATCGGCAAACCTGAATTTGTCACCGCCGACATGGTGAAGCCGGGCGCCATCGTGATCGACGTCGGGGTCAATCGCGTGCCCGACGCGACCAAGAAAAGCGGTTTCCGCCTCACCGGCGACGTCCACTTCCCGAGCGTTTCTCCGCTCTGCGCAAAGATCACTCCCGTGCCTGGTGGCGTTGGCCCAATGACCGTCGCCATGCTCATGAAAAACACCGTCAAGGCGCGGCGACAGAATAGCAGTGAAAGTTAAAAAGAGCTGAAATGGCGAAATTCTTTTTGGATTTCAGTCGGGCGATCTCATCCGCAGGTGCAGGTGCCGCACTCACAGTTCTGTGGAGTGTCCCTTAAACCCAAAATAGGGTGTTGGCGTCGCAACTGACACTTGCCACTCAGTCGCAAAAGCGCTTCGCTTCAGCGATCCCCTGTATGGCAGCACCAAAGATTCTCGTCGTCGATGACCAGCCTATCAACGTCCAGTTGCTCAAACGCAAACTGGAGCGAGAAAACATGACCGTAGCCACGGCCTATTCGGGCCGCGAAGCCCTCGAGCATATCGCCGCAGATAAACCTGATTTGATCCTGCTCGATGTGATGATGCCGGAAATGGATGGCATCGAAGTCTGCCAGCAACTGCAGGCGAACGACGAAACCAAAACCATTCCGATCATCTTCATCACGGCGCGCACTTCCAAGGAGGGCAAGATCGAGGGGCTCGGGGTCGGCGCGGTTGATTACATCACCAAGCCCATCGATCTCGATGAAACGCTGGCCCGCGTGCAAACACAGCTCCGCTTCGTCACGATCAACCGCGAACTCGTCGATCTCCAGCGTCGCCTCGGCGAGTCCCGCCGCGCCGCGACGATCGGCGCCGTCACGCAAGGCATCGCGCACAATCTCAACAATCTGCTCGGCGTCGTCATCGGCTACGTGGACCTCATAAAAGCGTACCACGAGAAACCCGAGCTCGTGAAGAAAAACGCCCAACAGCTCGAGAATGCGGTCAACCGGATCGTTTCCATCATCAAGCAACTCACGGGCCTGGTGGTGAAAAATCGCCCGCCGCTCGTGCGCGCAAAATTGGTCGCGATGATCGAAAGCGGCATCCGCCGCTACCAACTCGAATACAAGATCGATCAGCCGATCACCATCGAACACGCCGACGCGGAAATCATGGTCGATACCAACATGGAAGTTTTTGAAGACGCGTTATCCAAACTGTTGATCAATGCGTGGGAAAGTTATCAGGACGAACCCGATGACAAACGTGCGATCACGATCCGCACCGAGATTGTGGATAAGGAGGAGGAAGGTAAATTCGCGTACATCCACGTGGAAGACCGCGGCCACGGCATCGATCCCGAAATCCGCGATCACGCCTTTGAACCCTTCACGAGCACGAAACACACAGTCGGCGTCGGCATGGGTCTCACCATCGCACGCCACTCCCTGCGCAATCTGGGTGGCGAAGTCTCGTTGAACGATCGCCCCGGCGGTGGCGCCATCGCCACCCTGCGTCACCCGCTCGATCGGAAGAACATGATGTGAGAAGTGGCGGACCAAGCTCGCGCCCGACAGCATTGCCCCGCATTTCGTGATAAACTAATCACGAAGAACCCGGACTCACCCTCAGACGTCCTGCATTAAAATCACTGCGATGATCTCTCCCAAATTAGCTTTCCTCGGAGCCGGCAATCTGGCTTCCGCCATTATCCGCGGACTCCTGGAAAAAAAACTTTACGCCCCGGCCGAAATCGCGTGCACGAGTAAGAGCGGGGTAACCGCAAAAAAATTAGCGGCGGATACCGGGGTGATCTGCGAATCCGATCTTTCACGACTACTCGCCACCGCCGATATTGTCGTGGTTGCATTCAAACCTCAGTCGCTCGCGGATGCCGATCCGCGCCTCGCTGAACTCACGAAAGGAAAGCTCGTCGTGAGCCTGCTCGCCGGCAAAACAACCGCCACCCTCGCCCGCAGTTTTCCTCACGCGCGCAATCTCGTCCGGACCATGCCAAATACGCCCGCGGCGATTGGTGCCGGCGTCACGAGTTACACCGCGCTAGCGCCCCTCAATGCCAGCGATCGGGCCGCCCTCAGCGCCATGTTGGACGCGCTCGGTATTCACCTCGAAGTGGACGAGTCGCAACTCGACGCGCTGACCGCCCTCGGTGGAAGCGGGCCGGCCTTTCTTTTTGAGTACGTCGCGGCCATGCGTGAAGCCGGGATTGCCGCCGGGCTCACGCCGGAAATTTCTCTGCAAGTTGCCCTTGAAACCACGCTAGGGGCCGCCCGCCTGCTCGCCCGCACCGGCGAATCGCCTGAAATTTTGCGCAATAAAGTTACTTCCCCCAACGGCTCGACCTTCGCCGGTCTGCAAGTCCTGGCCGCCTGCGGATTTCGCGAAACGATCAAAGAGACCATCCTCACCTCTGCCCGCCGCGCCAGCGAGTTGTCGAAAGCGTAGTCCACGGGTGGCTAGTTCGAATGTGGGCGGGGTGCCCTCAACCCGCAGTCACGCATCAATGAGCACCACGCCACTTCAACGCGTGGCCTACTAAATAGTCTCCATAAAAGGCAGGATTCATCGCGCACGCCTTCAAGCTGCTTGCGGTCAGCCCGCCCTGCCCCATGCTCGCCACATGGAATTCGGATGGTGGCAAAAAGACGCTGAAGGAAAAAAACACCAAGTCTCGGTTGAAGTGTTCGGCAAGAACATCACCTGGACCCAAAAATACGGCCACAACTCGTCGTGGGAACCCTATGGTCCGCTCACCGACGACGACTGGGATAAGTTAATTGAAGAGGCGAAACGCCGCGTGCCCCGCCGCCTGTTTACGCAAAAACAGTTTGAGTTCATCCTGAGCCAGCGGCCGTTGCCGTAAGCCGATTCGGCCAGTAAAGATCGCCTGTGCTACGGCCCCGTTTTCATCGGGGCCGAAAAACTGTGTCCTCCACTACCACCAGCGACGTTTAGCCGCCGCGACGAGGGCATCATCCAACGAGGGTAAATACGGGTGCCAAAGTTTTTCCCACTCAAGCGATACCGTGCCGCTGAATTCCGCCTGCAAGATCTCACGCAGTGGTGCCATCGGAAACTCCCCGTCCCCCGGCAACACGTACGTGAACGGATGCTGTGCGCTCGGCCGACTGACACTATCCTTCACGTGAATGTGCGCCACATGCGACTTGATCGCGCGCCAAGTCACCAAGAGATCCTCTCCGCCTCTCTTCCACGAATGGTGGGTATCCCAAAGTATGGCAGCTTCAGGTGCGCCGGTCACAAAACGCTCAATGGCTTCCGCCGTAAAAAGCGAGTCGTGGGTTTCGACCATGAGATCGATCTGCCAGCCATGCCGGGCCCGCAGTTCGTGCCACCACTTGAGCGTGCCCACCGCTTCGGCAATTTCCGTCGCATCCGCCGTTCGCCCTCCATCAAAAACCCGCAGCCGTTTCACACCGAGCTCTTCGGCCCACGGGACAAATTGGAGCAACGCCTCGCGGGAAGAGGACGTGGCACCCACGAGCGCAAACGATGTCGCCAGCGCCACGATTTCCCCAGGCGGACAGTGCTGGCGCAATTTTTCCGGCGCACCAAATCGCTGGGTGAAATAGGCCGGCAAATCCACCGTGCCGCCAAGCGAACGGAGTTCGACGCCCTCAATTTGATGACGCTCAGCGAGCGCAAATACCTCGGAAAGGGACAGGTCAGGACAACCGAGGGAGGAAATGGCACGAAGGTAACCCATCGCTCCATGATGCGAAACACCGGCGACAGGTGACGAGGTAAAAGTCTTTTCAACGGCCGATAATCGCACGGGCGAAATCCCGCGTCCGCAGAAACGATCCGCCAGTCGGAGCGGCACCTCGGGCCGCATCGGCGATCGCAGCACTCACCCGGCGCGAAATTTTCACAGCAACCCGCGCGCCTTCGGCCAAAGATACAAAAACGCCGGAGCCAATTCCTGCGGCCGCTCCTGGATCCAGCGCTCGATCTCCTCGCAGGTAAACCAATCGCCCGTCTCGATCTCGTCGACCTGCAATACAAACGGGCCTTCCGACTCCACACGATAAACCCAGACAAATTCCTGCCCCGTCTCGGGCCGCGCCTCGATTTTGAACAACGGCTGAATTTGTGGACGGAGCGACGCCACCCCGCGTTCTTGCGGCAGCTTCAAACCCAATTCCTCCTCCAACTCCCGCAACGCCGTGCCGTCGTAATCCTCCCCAGCACCCACATGCCCCGCCGCCGAGGAATCCCAGATGCCCGGAAAAAGATCTTTCGTCATCGACCGCTTCTGCAGAAACACCTGACCGGCCGCATTCACCACGAGGAGATGGACCGCCCGATGCCGCCAACCGCGCGCATGCACATCCCGCCTCGCCGCCTGACCAGTCACCCGGTCCTGATCGTCCACCACATCGAAAAGTTCATCCAGATTTTGGGCCACGAAGCCCACGAATGAACAGTAAAAGACGGATGTCGAGCCACTGATTCTCCAGGTTCCTCCTGTTTTCCGTGAGTAAACAAACGAAGCGAAATCTAAGCCCCGGACGATGAGACCGCTAATGGGCTTCATCAAAGGATGAATCCCTAAAAGAGCGGCTTCGACTAATCAACTCCGCCCATGGGTTTCTGGGCCTGCTAATCGCAGGCAGGTAATCCTCTCAAATTCCGCAGTCAGTTAACCGCTAATTGGCGCTAATGCAGGCAATACTTGGCTTTCGTGCAGAAAGTTTTGTTCACCGATCAGGTGAACCATTTTTTGGTCCAGTTTTTTTGAATTTCTTGATTAGCGTCAATTAGCGTAGATTAGCGGTTTCTCATCTGAGTTTTCTAGGATAATCCCAGTCTGCAATTAGCAGACTCCCCAGAACCCACACTGGAGCCGATTAGGCGGAGGGGTGCTCCCAAGTTTCGCCTCTTAGCGAAATTCATTAGCGGTTACCGCCCCTGTCCGTCTGTCTTGGATTTTGGGGAAAGGTTGCTTCCACTCTCCCCCATCCGAAACAGCGAGGAACTAGACTCCATGAAATACCGGGGCAGAATCGGATGTTAATTCTTTATTCTTCTCATCCGCCCCCTTCCGTGTAATCCGTGATCCCTTACCTCCCTTTCCCATGGCCAAAATCGAAGTCAATCAAGTCGCTGAAATCCTCAAAAAACATAAGATCGATCCTTCCTTGTTGAAGGAAATCGTCGAGGAAATGAACGACGTCACCCAGCCCGAGGCAGACGAAGACATTAAGCCGCCCGCGGCCAAAAAGCAGTTCGTCATTTTGGTCTCCGATCCCGAAGGCAAGCTGCCCGAGAAAGAACTCACCGGATGGGTGGTCCAGATCCCCGAAGATGCTAGTCCGTACACCGCGACTGACCGCATTTTCAAAGGCTCCTACGATTACAACGCCTCGAAGCGCGGCCGTTTGCTCCCCGTGAAATCAGTCGGAGAATCGCTCGAAGCTGTCGGCGCAAAATTCTTCAAAGAATCCGAAGTCTGGATTAAAACGAAAATGCCCGTCGCCGTCGTCCTCACCGATAACGTCCTCCCCAAAGACGAATTTAAAGTCGAGAAAGTCGATAAGCGCCGGAAGGATCATTGAGTTCACCAAGCGTCGCGCCGGCTTAACGCATCCATTCAGTTGAACAACCGCTCAATTGATGAATGGCGCGGACTAAAAGTGGAACCCGACCTCCTCCATGATTACGGATTAGCCTGCGGTCGGCGTCGCGCTGCGACCAAGCTCATCGCAGCCCGACACTCTCCGGCTTAATGCCGCGTGCTTTCAGTCCCTCTGCCACGGCGGCCAGATCAAGGTGGGCGCCCGGCTTGACGCCGGCCTGCTTGAACCAACCCTGATTCATCTCCAGGCCGAATTGAAGATTCTTCGCGTGCGATGCCACGGTGCGCTCATCGTGCGGATACATCGGGTAAATTTCCTTCAACTCTCCGCTCGCGTCAAAATAGCCAATATCAAGCGCGAGATCCGTGTTGTGCATCCAAAAATTCATCTGCTGAGGCGAGGCGTAAATAAAAAGCATCCCCTCGTCCGCGCCCATCGACGGCACAAACATCAAACCCTTTTGCATTTCCTCCGGTTCCGCGGCGAGCTGCATCTGCACCGTGCGCTCCCCGACCTTGATCGCAAACCGATCATTAATCGATTTGAACACGACCGGCTTCGACGCCTCCGACCCTCCGCAAGCAGCCAGGCAGATCAGCGACGACACCAAAAAAAGACGAACCAAAGGACGACAGGAAAACATTTTTTGCGTTTTGTTGCGAATCCTAGTTAATAGCAGCAAGCAACAATTCAACCTTACTCGCCGTGGAAAAATCGCCCCCCGCCCTGCTCCTCTTCGCCAACACCCAAAGCAGTTCAGACATGCTCTACTTTGGACGCGTTGACGTCCATGATCCGTTTATTGCAATGGGCATTCGCGGGAAAAAAATCACGGTGCAAAGTGCCCTCGAATTTTCCCGGGTCAAAAAAAATGGGGCGTTCGACACCGTCCTCTCCCGCGAAAAGTGTCTGGACCAAGCCAAGGCCATCTACGGGGCCAAGGTCGGCATCGCCGAAATGATTGCGACGCTAGCCAAAGCCTACAAACAGCACGCCTTCCGCATCCCGAGTGATTTTCCCGCCGCGCTTTACGTCAAGCTGACCAGCCTCGGTCTGAAACTCGTATTCGCCGAGGGGGATTTATTTCCCGAGCGCGAAATCAAATCCGACTGGGAGGTCGGCTGTATTCGCGAAGGCAACCGCCTTTGCACCGTCGGCTATATTACTGCGGAAAAAATCCTGCGCGCCGCCAAAATCAAAGGCCGCCATCTGATTTATCAAGGCAAGCCGCTCACGTCGGAAACACTCCGCTTCCAACTCGAAACCGCCATTCGCGAACAGGGCGGCAACCCGCAAGACAGCATTGTCGCCGGCGGCGATCAGGCGTGCGATCCGCACGAACGCGGCTCCGGCCCGCTGCACGCGCACGAACTCATCATCATCGATATTTTTCCGCGCGTCATCAAGACGGGCTATTTCGGCGACATGACCCGCACGTACCTCAAAGGCCGCCCCCGCGAAGTGCAGCGCCGCATGGTCGCCACCGTTCGCGAAGCGCAAAAGCGCGCGACAAAAATGATTCGCGCCGAGGTCGACGGGCGAGTGGTTCACGCCACCGTCAACGAGTGTTTCGCTGATGCCGGCTATGAAACCAAACATGGCAAAAACGGCTCAGTCGGATTTTTCCACGGCACCGGCCACGGCCTCGGCCTCGCAGTCCACGAAGCTGGGCGCATGTCAGGCGTGGTGCCCTATCCATTAAAAAACGGCTCGGTCCTGACGGTGGAGCCGGGGCTTTATTATCCCGGTCTCGGCGGCTGCCGCTGGGAAGACGTGGTTCAAGTCACCGCCACCGGCACGCGCCCCCTTTCAAAACACCCCTACAACTGGGAAATTCGGTGAACTCTGAGGTTGCCCACGAAACACGCAAAACACACGAAATTGCTTCGAGACCTAGACCTTCGCACCCTTCGAATCCTTCGCGAGACAAACGCTTTCTCTGAGGTAGGAGCGGCTTTACTCCGCGATCAGATCAACCCATCGCGGCATAAAGCCACTCCTACTTCTGCCAATCTCCATCCATGCCCGAGCTCGCTGAAGTAGAATTTTTTCGCAAACGCTGGAGCGCCGGCCACGGCGCCACCGTGCGCCGGGTGCAACTCCACGAAGGCAAGAAAGTCTTCCGCGGTTGCGACACTGCATTACTCACCGCGAAACTCACCGGCGCGCGCCTGATTGATTCCGAAACGGCCGCGAAACAAATGCTGTTTCGTTTCAGCGGCGGCGGCCTGTCCCGAGCCGAGTCGAGAGCGTGGCTCGGCATCCATCTCGGCATGTCCGGCGAATTGCGCGTCGAACCATCCGACTACACTCCCGCCAAACACGATCACTTCATTCTCGTACAAAAGGAGCGCCAACTCGTGTTCAACGATCCGCGCATGTTTGGCCGCGTCCAATTTTCGATCGGCCCGCAGCCGCCCGATTGGTGGACCCGAATTGCTCCAGCCATTCTTTCACCCGCATTCACCACGGCGTTGGTCACAGGTTTCCTCAAACGTCGCGGACGCGCGCCCATCAAAGCCGTGCTACTCATGCAGGAACGCTTTCCCGGTATCGGCAATTGGATGGCGGATGAAATTCTCTGGCGCGCCGCGATCCACCCCAAACGACTCGCCGGTTCCCTCACGCTCGTCGAAATTCGCACGCTGCATCGCGAATGCCGCCACGTCTGCCGTCTCGCCCTCGAGACGATTGCTGGCCAAGGAAAATACCTGCCGCCGAATCTAAACGCGCACATCCCAAAATCATGGCTCTTCTGGCATCGCTGGGAAAATGGCGGCCGTTGTCCACGCACGAAAAAACCATTATTCCGCGAGGAAGTCGGCGGACGCACGACCTGTTGGTCGCCGGCCCGGCAAAAATTAAATCCACCAAAAGGTAGAGCGACTTGACCCCAAGACGCTTCGCGGCGAAACCAATCGCAATGCAACGCGCTGGGGTCAGCGCACTCCACCTCCGTCAGTATTTTTAAACCAAGCCCACTCCCTTGAAGCAACGCCTCGACGAATTATTGGTCACCCGCGGACTAGCGCCCACCCGGGCACAGGCCAAGGCGTTGATCATGTCCGGTCGCGTTCGCCATGGCACCGAGCGACTCGAAAAACCGGGTAAGGATTACCCGCCCGACTTCGAACTCACCATCGACCAACCACCGCGCTTCGTCAGCCGCGGCGGGGAAAAACTTTCCGCGTTTCTAGAAAAATTCCCCGTCAATTTATCCGGCGCATGCGTGCTCGATGTAGGCGCGTCCACCGGCGGATTTACGGACTGCATGCTACAAGCGGGAGCCGCGTCGGCCACGTGCGTGGATGTCGGTCACAGTCAGTTGCACGATAAACTCCGCCGTGATTCGCGCGTCACGAATTTAGAAAAAGTTAACGCCCGCCACCTGCAACCCGGTGCACTGCCCCTTGCGGCGTACGATGCGATCACGATGGACTTGTCATTCATCTCATTAAAAAGCGTGCTGCCGGCGGTGTGGGTTTTCCTGCGGTCGGGCGGCTCGCTCATCGCGCTCGTCAAACCACAATTCGAAGCCGGCAAAGCCGAGGTCGACAAAGGCCAGGGCATTATCCGCGACGACGACGTGCGGAATCGCGTGATGACCGAAGTGCGGGAATTCGCTCTGCGCGAGTTAAAGGGTGCGGAACTTTTCGGCGAAATGGAATGCCCCTTGGCCGGCACCGACGGCAACCGCGAGTTTTTGCTGGGGTTGAAAAAGAGCACCTAATTTCAAGGCCCCGGAGTTTGTCTCGCGAAGGAATCGAAGGGAGCGAAGGAAAGACATTAATCGAAATCAAACTGCTGGATTTCGCCTCTAATCGAACCTTATATAGCAGGAGCCGCAGGAGCCCTAGATAATGCCCGGGGCTGGCTTGATTCTCCCCCTTCGCTCCCCTCGTATCCTTCGCGAGACAAATCTGAATCCGCCCTTTTGCGTATCTTACGCCTTTTTTGACCAAATCATCTAAAAAGCCTGCGATTTACCCAAAAAAGCCGCGTTTCAAAGCCCTTGATCGGCTATCGCAAAAGCAAAACTCTGATGGAAACGTCTTCCTCCGTGGCCTCTGTGCCGACCTCCCTCCGCCTCTGTGTTAGTTTCATTTTCCCGGTCTCTATCTATCCCCCGGACAGTCCCGTTGACAGTCCCCAAGGCAACGTCCTAGCCTTTTCCCATGGATCGTCCCGCCTACCTCCTCGAGTTTGAAAAGCCACTGCGTGAGCTCGAAAAACAGCTTGAAGCCCTGCACCAGCAGTCGCTGGAGAACAACATCGATATGTCGGCCGAACTGGCCACCATCGAAGCCAAAATCGATGTCACCAAGCGGGAGATTTATTCCAACCTGACGCCTTGGCAGCGCGTCCAAGTCGCCCGCCACCCCAAACGGCCGTATGCGCTGGACTACATCGCCGCGTTTTGCACCGATTTCCAAGAACTTCACGGCGACCGCCAGTTTAACGACGACCGTGCTCTCATCGGCGGCACCGCTTTTTTTGAAGGCAAGCCCGTCATGATCATCGCGCAACAAAAGGGCCGCGACACCAAGGAAAACATCATCCGGAATTTCGGCATGCCGCAGCCTGAAGGCTACCGTAAGGCCCTGCGCTTGATGAAACTCGCGGAAAAATTCAGTCTCCCGGTCATCTGTTTCATTGATACTCCCGGAGCGTATCCCGGGGTTGAGTCGGAAGCCCGTCACGTCTCGGAAGCCATCGCGGTCAATCTCCGCGAAATGGCCATGCTCAAGACTCCCTCGATTGCCGTGGTCATCGGCGAAGGTGGTTCCGGTGGCGCGCTGGGTATCGGGGTCACGGATCGCGTGCTGATTTTTGAAAATTCCTATTACTCGGTAATTTCACCCGAAGGCTGCGCTGCCATTCTCTGGAAGGATCGCGCCAACGCTCCGAAAGCCGCCGAGGCCTTGAAATTTAATGCGGCGGATTTGCTCGGATTTGAAGTCGTGGATGAAGTCATCCCCGAGCCACTCGGTGGAGCCCATTACGATCCCGTGGCCGCAGCGACCGCGCTCAAGAAGGCCTTGATTCATCATCTCAGCGAACTCACGCCGAAGAGCATCGAGAAACTCCTGGACGACCGCTACGACCGCTACCGCGAACTCGGCGAATACCGGGAAACCGCCGCCGCGAAGTAAGGTGGAGCGCGACCTCCGGGCGCGCTTTCAGGTTTAACTGTAGGAGCGGCTTTCTTGTCCTCCGCAGCCTTGGCGAAGGAGGAACGCCGCGATTCCGCTCCGATTCTTAACCGCTAATTCGCGCTAATCTTCGCTAATTTGGACCAAGCAGTGAGCGGACTCATTAACGAATTGATTCGCCGATCAGGTGAATCCTCCGGCCGATTTAATTAGCGAAGATTAGCGGTTAACTCTTCTCGTTGGTCTGAGCCTGAATGTTACCTTAAAATCGGAGTTTACTTTCCCGACGGGGTGCCTTTCTTTCGCAGGCTCAGTCGCCCGCCCGGGTGGCGGAATTGGCAGACGCAGTAGACTCAAAATCTACCGGTAGCGATACCTTGTGGGTTCGACCCCCACCCCGGGCACCATTTAAGTCATTAAATATGATGTGCTTAATTTTGGCGGAAGCAAAGTTGCCAGTTGACGTGGCAACTTCTGCATGTCCAACACAACATCATTCGAAATAATACGGTTTAAGAATCATTCAGGTGCTTTCTCATGGCGCCTTTCCGGCTGGCTAGCGGGCGTTCGAATTCGTCGAAATTTCAAAACGCGGGAAGAAGCCGCCGCGGAAAAACAGTCACTGGAAATCCAAGCAATACAGGGCGTGGCCGGCTTCCGTGTCGCAACGACTACCCTCACTGATTCACAGCTTCGAAACGCCGAGGATGCGTTCCGACGCTTGGATGGGCGACCCCACTCCATTCTTTTTTATCTCGATTACGCGCTCTCGAATTACCGCGAACCCAGTCAGGAAAAGCCCCTTTCCGAAGCGATTTCAGCATATGTCGCTTTCAAAACGAAAGAGCTGGAGCGGACTCTGATTTCCAACGTCCAAGTGCGCTCGATCAAAAATGAATTGAAATATCTCCAACAACACTTTCCGACCGGATCAGTTTCCCAACTGACTACCGCCAACCTGACCACCTATTTGGAGCGGGGAAATCCGGGACTAAAAACTTACAACAATCGCCGCGCATTAGTCAGCACGTTCGTGAAATACGCCTATCAACAAGACTGGCTCGTCACAAATCCTATCGAAAAAACACCGCATCACCGAATCAAACACCGCCGGGGATCGGCGGTAACACTCAATGCCGAGCAAGCAAAAGAGTTCATGACCTTCGTGGAAAGTTACGAAAACGGAACTCTCGTTCCCTATATGTCGCTTTGCCTGTTCGCGGGAGTTCGTCCCAGTCTGCGAGACGGTGAAATCGCGAAGTTGCTGCCAGAACATATTCGCCTGGACACCGGGGCAATACTGATCGAACCGGAAGTGTCGAAGGTGCGGATGAAGCGGCAGATTACGATTCAACCCAATTTGGCGGCGTGGTTACAGGCATATCCTTTCGCACCGATTGACCCCAACTATATCGAATATCATCGCTCAAAGATCGTTAAACGCTTCCCCCTAAGTCACGATGTGATGCGCCATACTTTCATTTCGATGTTTGTGGCAAAATACCGGTCTATCGGAGAGGCGGCTTTGCAGGCGGGCAATTCGGAAAGTATCATTCGAAGGCACTATCTGGATTTGAAGAGTCCCGCCGAAGCGGAGGAATTTTTCGGGATTGTGCCCCAGCGCACGACGAACGCGGCAGTCCAGCCAAGCAACAACGTGTCTTCAGTTTCATTTGCGGCCTAAATGCAGCCAATCCCTGTCTGCTCCGGTTGATCGGCAGGCAGTGGTATGGAAACAACATCTATGATAACTCCCACCCAAAGCCAACTCACTGATATTATCGGGCTGCGTCTCAGCGGTATTTTTCCCACCGGAAAAGAACCGTCGATTCGTACCCTGCGCGATTGGACGAAGCTTCGTCGCATCCCGCATCATCGTGTCGGGCACTTCGTCTATTACGATCCAGTCGAAGTTTCTGTATACATCCGCACTAAGCTAAAGGTGCCGGCCCGAGGGTGAGCCACTGCACAACGCAAACACGCCGCGCCGGTTTTTGAAACCGCGCGGCTTTTGCTTTTGTAAAAAAACGAAACGCCCGTTTCGTATTTGCCCAGCATCTATTCTGGGCAGTCCCCATCATGCCCTTCGAACCAATTTAGAAGGGAACGTCAGTCGCGGATCCACCCTTCGGATCAGCCAACAACCGCACTTCCAATCGGGCAATAAACGGAGCGGTCGGCTTGAGGCCGGCGCGATGGGCTGCTGGCATGCTTCTCAAACAATTTATCATGGAGGTGCGGAAAGCGTCGTCGAATTGCCGAAGATTTTCGCCGACCGCAACGACGTGATGGTGGGGAAAGAAAAGCTCCAACTGTTCCGAATTTTCTACGTCACTGAATCGCATGGCATCGAGACGTGACCACGGCAAAACCCATTCACTTTCCTGCCATGGGCACAGCGTAATCATGGAGACCGCGCGATAGTCTTTTTCCACACATTGGATGACCTCCGACTTGTATCCGTTTCTTTTTGCGGCCATTATTTCTTCCAGAGTCATAGGTGAATGCGTTGATGGTTGGACTGGCGGTTGTTCATACGGATAAAGGCGTCGTCTTGGCGGATTCTTTCCGCCGCCACGATGGAACGCCTGGTCCACTCTCTTTGCCGGGTGTCAA